>JBHPFF010000014.1:0-36705 GCA_042572165.1 Candidatus Latescibacterota bacterium
CGATTTTTTCAGCACTATTCAAACATTTTTTAAAATATTCATACTTGCTTAACCATATTGGTAGAGTTAATATTATTGAATCAATATCAATTCAGGTTTTTTTATTACTCTGTGAAGAATGAAGATATAATCAAACCGATTCGGGCAGGAGGCGGTATACATGATTAATAAGTTCACAGGAAGGTTGAAAAATCGTACATTTATTGCGGGTTTTTTGTTTTCAGTTTTTTTCCTCGGTTCGGCGGAAAGCGCTGAAAAAACAAAAATAATTTTCGATACCGACCTCGCCGGGGATATCGATGATGCTTTTGCACATGCACTTGTACAGGTAAGCCCGGAATTCGATGTGCTGGGTGTCACGATTGCCGACGGTCCCACAGACCTCAGAGCAAAAGTAAGCTGCCGAATGCTGTACAATTGCGGACAGGAGCATATTCCGGTAGCTGTGGGAAAACCGACAAGGCAGGGAAGCGGACACCCTCCGCAGTTACTCTGGGGAGAGGATTTCGAAAAGTTGAAACCCATTAAACGGTCTGCTGCAGATTTTATTATTGAAAATCTACGGAAATATCCCCGGCAGGTGACTATCATCAGTGTGGGTCCGGTGACAAACCTCGCCGATGTAATTGACAGAGACCCGGAGGCATGGAGAATGGTAAAAGAGGTTTTCTCGATGTTCGGGTCGTTTTACATGGGCTACAATCAGGGGCCGATTCCCGATGCTGAGTGGAATGTTTACGCTGATGTGGAAAGCGCCCGGAAGTTTATAAACTCCGGCGTACCTATCACACTGGCAGGTCTCGATGTAACTACTATGGTCAAATTCGAGCCGGAACGAAGACTGAGGCTGTTAATGCGCAGTTCGCCTATGACCGATGCCCTCTGCGGGCTGTATTCGCTCTGGTCCTCCAGTAATCCGGGCCGTAACCCGACACTGTTTGATCCCGTGGCGGTTGCAATGGTCATAACCGATGAGTTTGTCAACACCCGTCAGGCACATATCAGTGTGACCGATGATGGCTACACGGTGATCGATGAAAGTCTTCCTCCAAACTGCCGAATCGGTATGCGTATAAAAAAAGATGCCTTTCTCGAATGGCTGACACAAAGGCTTTTGAAACAGACTCTGAAACGGTGAAACTGATGATATAGCTCTTGATTCAATTACAAAAACTATATTATACAAAATATTATAACTGTTTTATAACCCGGAGAATACAATGGTTGTCGTACAGAGGTATGGTCTCGCAGTCGTTATGTGTTTTATCACAATGCTGTGCTGGGGATCATGGGCAAATACACAGAAATTGGTATCAAAAGAATGGCGTTTTCAGCTCTTTTACTGGGATTATGCAATAGGTGTTTTATTACTTGCGGTTATTTCTGCACTCACTCTTGGTAGCTTTGGTTCCACCGGGAGAAGTTTTTTAAGTGATATTGCCCAGGCAAACAGCAGTTCTGTGGTATCCGCTTTTTCGGGAGGGGTGGTGTTCAACCTGGCAAACATTCTGATTGTCGCTGCAATAGATATTACCGGAATGGCTGTTGCGTTTCCCGTGGGGATAGGTCTGGCTCTTGTAATCGGTGTCATAACCAATTATATCGCTGCCCCTGTAGGTAATCCTGTAGTTTTATCTCTCGGGGTCGCAGGAGTTGTGCTCGCAATAATCCTTGATTCAATCGCCTACAAGAGACTTTCTTTATCAAAACGGAAAACACCCTTCAAGGGTATTATCATTTCCGTATCCGGTGGTATTCTTATGGGCTTTTTTTATCGTTTCGTAGCGGCTTCGATATCCACTGATTTTATTAATCCTGAACCGGGCAAACTGACTCCCTATTCTGCAGTAGTTATTTTCTCTCTCGGTCTTTTACTTTCAAATTTTGTATGGAATACAATCGTAATGGCAAAACCCTTTACCGGTGAACCGGTACCTTTCAGTGATTATTTCAGCAAGGGCAGTCCCAGGCTTCATATGATCGGAATTCTCGGCGGGATAATCTGGAGCGTTGGGATGTCGTTCAGTATAATTGCTTCAGGTGCTGCCGGATTTGCGATTTCCTATGGCCTGGGGCAGGGAGCGACGATGATTGCGGTTCTCTGGGGTGTGTTCATCTGGAAGGAATTCAAGGATGCCCCTGCCGGGACTAATAAACTATTAATGTTTATGTTTGCATCTTTTGTTATCGGTCTGGGACTGATCATATATGCCAGGATAGCATGATTGTGTACAGAGTCATTTTCGAGAGGATACGGTAGATGAAAAGATTGATTCTTGTGTTTTTTATTATAACCGTTTCTGTTGCAATAGGCAGTGTCTTTGCAGAAGATGTCTTTGAAGAGGATATTATATTAACCTCGGCGGGTGACCTGAAAATTACTTTTATCGGTCACAGCACACTCATGTTTACTTTTGTGGATATGGTTATCCACATCGATCCGTGGAGCCGGTTGGCGGATTATACAAAACTTCCAAAAGCCGATCTTGTGATTATTACCCACGATCACCCTGACCATCTTGACCTGAACGCTCTTGAGATAATCTGTACAAAACAAACCGAACTGGTATATACCGAGACCTGCGCCGTTAAATATGAGGGCGGGACGGTCATGAAGAACGGAGACACGGTGACTTTCCGAGGATTGAACATCGAGGCTGTTCCTGCATACAATTTCAAAAGAGAGAATCGGAGAACGGTTCATCCGAAAGGGGAAGGCAACGGGTACATTATCACATTCGGAGATAAAAGAGTTTATGTAGCGAGTGAAACGGAAAATATTCCTGAACTGAAACTGATAAAAGGTATTGATGTTGCGTTTCTGGCAATGGATTCGAGGTTTAACATGACGCCTGAAAATGCGGTTGAGGCGGCAAAGGTTTTCATGCCGAAAATCCTGTACCCGTACCACTTCGGTAAATCAGATATGTCAGTGATCGAGAGTTTGTTGAAAGATACTGGAATTGAGGTGCGCATCCGCGACATGAAATAGAATATACATGGGAATTAACGGGTTTTTTTGACACGTGAGTTAACAAGGATTGAATAACCATGAACAAAGATATTGTTGTTGTCGGCAGTTCAAATACTGACATGATTATTAAGATGTCCCGCATTCCAAAACCCGGAGAGACAGTTCTCGGTGGCGAGTTTGCCTCTGCTGCCGGCGGAAAGGGCGCAAACCAGGCGGTTAGTGCTGCGCGGGCCGGCGGGAAGGTTGTGTTTGTCGCGCGTGTCGGTGATGACATGCTGGGAGAAAAAGCTCTGGAGGGTTTTGTCCGCGATGGGATAAATGTCGAACATGTGATAAAGGATACTACCGCACCTTCGGGCGTTGCTCTGATATTCGTCGACGAAAAAGGCGAGAACAGTATCGCTGTCGCCTCAGGAGCCAATGCCAATGTCTCGCCGGAAGATGTCAATACGGCTCGTGATGTTATTTCTTCGGCGGGAATACTCCTCATGCAGCTTGAAACGCCCTTGGAAACAGTAAAAGATGCGGCACGGATCGCTTATGAGAACGGAGTTGATGTTATTTTGAATCCGGCTCCCGCCCAGACTTTGGGTGATGATATATTGCAGTATATTTCTATTCTGACACCCAATGAGACCGAGGCGGAACTATTGACCGGAATTACTGTTGATAGTGTGGAAAAAGCTGAACAGGCTGCCAAAGTCCTGCGGGAAAGAGGAGTCTCGACCGTACTGGTTACCATGGGCTCACAGGGTGTTTTCGTGGAGTCATCCGGGAGTGCGGAACTGGTGCCGGCTTTTAAGGTGAAAGCTGTTGATACTACTGCTGCAGGAGATGTTTTTAACGGTGCGCTGGCTGTTGCCCTGGTCGAAGGAAAATCGCTTTGTGATGCGGTGAAATTTGCAAATGCAGCGGCTGCCCTGTCGGTAACACAGTTGGGGGCGCAGCCCTCGGCGCCGAAGCGGGCGGATATTGAAACATTTCTCAAAAATAATTATGTGATAAGGAAAACCTGAAGAGTTATCGTAAATAATCCGGGTGTCAGATTATTAGAAGGAGAAAAGCGATATCCGAATAACAAGGAAGTGTATAATGGCCATCTACGAAATGAAGCCTGACAGCTTAGAAAAAATTGAGGAAACCTCTTTTTCAAAAACGGGACTGAAAGAGCGAGCCGATCTCCAGCGACTCTTGAGAACGCAGATTGAGATCATCTCCCCTGACACCCTTATTATTGCTGAGGAATTCGGAGAATGGAAAGAATCTAAGCGAAGGATAGATCTTTTAGGTCTAGACAAGGATGCGAACCTTGTTGTCATCGAGTTGAAGACCACAGAGAGCGGCGGTCATATGGAACTCCAAGCGATTCGTTATGCCGCGATGGTATCAACAATGACATTAGAGAAAGCTATTGAGGTATATGGTACTTTTCTTCACAAAATCGGTAACGATTCCGATCCTGAAAAATCGATTCTGGAATTTCTTGGATGGGAAGAAGTCGATGAAGAAGCATTTGCACAGGATGTACGGATAATTCTTGTTTCTGCAGACTTTTCGAAAGAACTGACGACATCGGTAATGTGGTTGAACGAACGCGACATGGATATCCGCTGTATTCGATTGCAGCCTTATCGATACAATGATCGTGTCGTTGTTGATATACAACAGGTAATACCGCTCCCAGAAGCGGAGGAATACATTGTTAAAATACGGGAGAAAACACAGAAAGAACGCCATGAGCGCGCGGATCGTGAAAGCCGTCAATACCTACGGCGCGAATTCTGGCAGGAACTTCTAGAAATTGCTAAAGAAAAACTCCCTCTTTTTGCAAATATCTCAGCTTCTGATGATGGTTGGATTGCTGCAGGAAGCGGCAAAGCGGGGATACATTACAGCTTTGATATACGGAAACACAGTGCTTCAGTTAATTTAGTGCTTGAAGGTGAAAAAGAAAAAAACAAAGAAGTTTTTGATATTTTATTAAGCGATAAAGAAAAAATCGAAACTGTCTTTGGATCATCTCTTGAGTGGAAACGATGTGATGACCTTAAAAAGTCTTATATTACGATTGCTCTCACAATAGGTGGGTATCGTGATGACCGGGAAACGTGGCATGAAATTCAAAATAACATGATTGATAAAATGATTTGTATGGAAAAGGCTTTTACTTCCTATATTCCGAAACTGAATGTTAAATAGGCAATAAAATTATCGAAACGAGACAGTAAGTGAATGATATCAAGCTTTTCATATCAAAAACAATACCGTCATCGAACTATAGAGCCAGTCTGTAGCTGTTGAAAAATCACTACAAGTTAAGATTGAACGTCATCTGGATATTTTTTGAGCATCACCTACCTTGCCACTGAATATAGCACAGGAAAAGTGCACTGAGGTAGGATCGTGGAACTTGTTAAGGATATAAATGCTGTCATCTGTTTTGTTCTCGTTAAGAGTTACAAGTAAGCGCTGACCGCCACGCACGGTGTTTGCTAGTATGTGTGTGAAAATAGTACTGTTTGTGTATGATAATTGAAAGACCGGAGGAAGAGTGTTATGAAAAAACTTGGAGCAATCACCTGTATGATTGCGATTGGATTATTTGCACAGACTGTACACAGTGAAACGCATCGTATTTCAAGACAAAGCTTACAGGACAAGATCAAAGGTGGTTGGGCGGGTCAGGCAATAGGCTGTACCTTCGGCGGTCCGACGGAATTTCGATTTAGTGGCACCTTTATACCGGATTACCAGCCAATCCCCTGGGATGAAAGCCGCATGAAATGGTATTATGACAATGCACCCGGACTTTATGATGATGTTTACATGGATCTTACATTTGTTGACGTTTTCGAAAAGGAGGGTCTGGATGCGCCTGCAGAAAGGTTTGCCAGGGCTTTTGCTTTTGCCGAGTACTCTCTCTGGCATGCTAACCAGTCGGCCCGGTACAATATTCTGAGGGGTATTATGCCGCCTGAGTCCGGTCACTGGCTCAACAATCCCTGCTCTGAAGATATTGACTTTCAGATTGAGGCAGATTTTGCCGGCCTTATGAGTCCCGGCATGGTCAATTCAGCAGCGGAAATCTGTGACAGGATCGGTCATATTATGAACTATGGCGATGGCTGGTACGGGGGTGTGTATGTCGCCGCAATGTATGCACTGGCTTTTGTCTCGGACGATGTAAACTATGTCGTCGAGGAAGCGCTGAAAGTCATTCCAAAAGAGAGCAGTTATGCCCGTCTCATGAGTGACATCATTCGCTGGCACAGAGAAAATCCTGACGACTGGAAAGAAACCTGGTTTAAAGTACAGAAAAAGTGGTCTGAAGATATCGGATGTCCCTATGGCGTTTTTACCACTTTTAATATTGACGCAAAGATCAATTCGGCATGGATTATTATCGGTCTGCTTTATGGTGAAAAAGATTTTGGCAAAACCATCTCGATAAGCACCCGCTGCGGTGATGATTCGGATTGTAATCCTGCAAGCTCGGGTGGTATTCTGGGAGTAATGCTCGGCTATAAGAATATTCCGGAATACTGGAAACAGGGGCTGGCGGAAGTCGAACCGATTGACTTTAAGTACACGACCATTTCTCTCAACGATGCGTATGACATGTCGTTCAGGCATGCTCTTCAGATGATCGAACGCAACGGCGGTACGGTAAACGGCGACAGGATTTCCATAGAGCGGCAGGAGGCCGGGCCGGTTAAACTTGAGGTGGGATTTCAAGACCACTATCCTGTTGAGCTAAAACGGCTCAATAAGGTATTCAATGACGAGGCATCTTTTGAATTTGACGGCGTCGGATTTTCCACTACCGGTGAGGCAAGAAGGACAGGTAAAGAGGAATATACGTTCAAAGTCGAAATGTATATTGACGGCAAACTGGTTGAGACAACCAGCCTCCCGACAAAACATACAATCCGTAAACATTCGCCGTTCTGGAAGTATCAACTCCCGAAAGGTCATCACAGGGTTCAACTGAAAGTCCTTAATCCATCCGATAAAGCTGAGATCGGGATAAGGGATGCGGTCATTTACAGTGACAAACCGTCAAAGCCGAAATATTGATAATAAACAGTACATTACGATGTTAAACAATTAATCGGGAAAAGTTAACATGAGTGCTGAACAGAGCAAGCACAATCCCGTGATTCTCAGGGAACATATCCAGTATTCAAAAAGTGCAGTTGTAAGCAAGACCATTATTGACAAGAAAACGGGCACTGTAACCCTTTTTGCTTTTGACAGGGGGCAAAACCTTACCGAGCATACTACACCGTTTGATGCGCTGGTTTATGTTTTGGATGACGAGGCTGAGCTTACAATAGGCGGTGAACGGATCATGGTCTCGACAGGTCAGTTTGTCATTATGCCCGCCGACATCCCGCATGCGGTAAATGCACCCCGGCAATTCAAGATGCTTTTGACCATGATACGAAGCTGAAAAGAAATGATGTTTTCAGGGATGGGAGGGCTACTTCATAATAACCGGAAAAATGATTGAAAATATGCCGAAACTCCTTCTCCATATCTGCTGCGGCCCGTGCGCGACAACCGTAATCGAGAGGTTATCCGTAAATTACGACATAACGGGATATTTTTTTAATCCCAACATCCATCCCGAGGATGAATATAACCGTCGCCTTGAGGCGGCTCACACTGTCGCAGATCGTCTCGGCGTTAAACTCATAGAGGGACTGTATGATCCACCAGTGTTTTTCGATGCTGTCCGCGGACTCGAGGATGAGCCGGAGAATGGTACCCGGTGCCCTGTGTGCTATCGTCTCAGGCTCGGAGGGACCGCCGATGCCGCACTTGAGAATTCATTTGACACCATTGCCAGCACACTCACAGTGGGTCCCATGAAAAAGGCAAGGATTATTAATCCCATCGGTGAAGAGGAGGCAAAGCGTTCCGGCGTACGATTCCTTGGTGATGACTGGAAAAAGAAAGACGGATTCAAACATTCCTGTGAATTGTCAGGTGAATTCGGCATCTACCGCCAGCATTACTGCGGCTGTCTCTTCTCCATGAGAAAATGAAAAAATCTCAATCTTTCCGTTGAATCCATTAAAATATTCCTGTAAAATCTCGGGAAATTCTCTGAATGCGTGGTTTATTTTCCTGATCAGGACACGCCTGTATCTTGTGAGAGGGCTGTAATGGTATTTACGTGTTGCGAGAGGTTGTCTTTTTTCATAGTGATAATAGTCGATTATTCATCCATTTTGTAATTCAATTAAATATACATAATAAATATTTTTGTGGCGACATCTTTTATTTGTTTGTAGATTGGAGCAGAAAAAGCGCTTTCACCTGGAGATGACATTTGAACAAAACACCTCCCGAAGATACCGATTCCATAAAAGAACATCCTGATATAAGTATTAACGCTAATCTTTGCTTCATTTTTGGCATATCGCTGATGGCAGTAATGGGGGTTTCAAGCATTGCACCTGCTTTCCCCATTATAATGGATGAGTTTGCACTTTCGGAGTGGGAGGTTGGTCTGCTCATTTCGTTTTTTACTCTTCCGGGGATTGTGTTTTCTCCTGTAGCGGGGATACTTGCCGACCGCTTGGGTAGAAAGAAAATACTGGTGCCATCTCTCTTACTTTTCGGGATTGCCGGAGGAGCCTGCGCATTCGCACGTGATTTCCGCCTGATGCTGGCGCTTCGTTTTTTACAGGGACTTGGCGCCACATCGCTGGGAACGCTCAATATTACGATTCTTGGCGACCTTTTTGAGGGCAGGAAGCGCACCACAGCCATAGGATACAATATGAGCGTGCTCAGTATTGGTACGGCGTGTTATCCGGCTGTCGGCGGCACACTTGCGATGTTCGGGTGGTGGTATCCGTTCCTGCTTCCACTTATTGCCATTCCCCTCGGAGTTTCGACACTGGTGTTTTTGAAAAATCCTGAACCCGGAAATGCTCAGGATTTCAAGGATTATATGCGGAGCGCTTTACGAAGCGTGTGGAAAAAACAGGCACTGGGTCTTTTCTCGCTGGGTGTGGTAACGTTTATTGTGCTTTACGGTTCCTATCTTACCTATTTCCCGATAATGCTCTACAATTCATTCGATGCAGAACCTGTAATCATCGGTCTGATTGTATCCACCTCGTCAATAGTTATCGCTGTCACCTCGTGGAAAATCGGGTTTTTCGTTAGAAGATACTCTGAAAAGAGTATAATTATGACTGGTTTAGCCTTTTATGCTTTGTCGATGGTGATTATTCCATATATTCCGTCGCTCTGGGGATTTGTCATCCCAACTGTTCTTTTCGGTATGGGTATGGGTTTGAACATCCCCTGCATCCAGGTACTGATGACATCGCTTGCCCCGATTGAACAGCGAGCGGCTGTACTGTCTTTGAACAGTATGATGCTTCGCGTCGGGCAGACTCTCGGCCCACTTTTAATGGGTGTGGTGCTTGTGACAGGGGGAATAAATAGTGTTTTTTATGTCGGCGCTCTCCTATCGCTTTTTATGATTGTGATAACAGCAGGTATGATAAAATAGAATGGATGAAAACTGGCGAAATGATTCTTTTTTTGTTCGAGTGAGTTATAATATTTGACATAAATCCTGACATTTCATTAAATATTCTGGTTGTAATTTCATATTTCAGTTTTGTTCAAACACTGATTTTAGTGGGCTTTATATGATCTCATATAAGTGTTATAAATATTTAAGAGTGCCCAGACTGCTGTTTCTATCATCTCTGGTGCTGATGCTCTGTATAATCGGCTCGTGCAGTGTTTCAGCGGATTCGGAAGTATTGGGCCCCTCGATAGAAATAGGAGGCGGTTTAAGCGGTTATCAGATGCAGTCGCGTCCCGAATGGGCGGGACACTATTACTTTGCAGGAGTTTTGTCCGGTGCTGTCCGCATATTTGGTGGACTGTCAGTACAGGCTGGCACGGAATTCGGTGCAGGTGATAACCCGTCTGTCAAGTGGATTGATTACGGTGACCGTATGCGTCTGAAATTAAATAAGAGAACTTATAAGGAGTCCCTGTGGTATGGAGTTCGTTATGAAATCCCCATGAGCCTGTTACCGGTAAGTTTTTACGGTGCTGATATAATTTATGCCTCACTTGGAATGATGAACGCCAAATACGGTATCAGAAGCTCTTTATGGGAAGAAGATGGGACTGTTATCAACAAAGATGAGATGTACCGGTACCATATGGCAAAAGTATCGGGAATATACGGGGCGCTGGCGGCACGGTGGCGTTTCGATACAGATGTATCACAGGAAACCGGCGCATGGTACGGGTCGTACGGGGTTGATGCCGGAGTAAAATTTATCCGATATAACGACAGCGAAACCAAATACGATACTGTCATGGAACCGGAATCCGGCTTTGGCTGTTTTCAGATTTTTATTATCGGTTTTATGAAGATAAAAATCTTCGATTGATGGCACGAGAAGATACATCCTTGGCGGATTTATGCTGTGATGGTTTAAACCTGTTGAGTGCTCAGCAAAAACTGCCAGCCGCCAGCACACTGTTTTATATAAGACAATATTTACGAAATCGTAAATAGAATCCTGTTCGGGTAAGGGGAAAATGATGCTTTCGGTTGTAGTGCCGGCGCAGGGAAAAGAGAACCTGCTCGTTCGCTGCCTCGCTTCCCTCGGATTGAGCTTACCGGATGGAGGTGACTTTGAGGTATGTGTTGTCGATGACGGCAGCGGGTTGGACAGCGAGAGAGTATTGGCTGCCGCTGCTCCCCGGTATCCGCTCATCTGGCGTTCATTCAATTCGGTAAAAGGGCGGAGCGCCGCTCGCAACAAGGGGATAAGTTCGACGTCCGGTGACATTATAGTTTTTCTCGATTCTGACATGGAAGTCGGGAAGGGTTTTATCCGCGCCCACATTGAAAGCCATCGTGAACATCCCCGCACAGCGGTTATCGGCAGTATTACCTGGCCGAAAAAAGGGAGCTTTCTCAGGTATATAGGCTCACGCGGAGTGGCGAAGCTCAAACCCGGTAATCCGTTGCCGCCGTGGTATTTTATTACCGGCAACGCCTCTGTCGAACGAAAGGACCTCCCATCACATGACCCGTTCGATGAAACCCTTCCCGGATGGGGCGGTGAGGATCTCGATTTGGGATTGAAACTACATGCCGCTGGCATGAAATTCAGACATGCACCGGATGCTGTGGCATACCATAATTTCGATGGCAGTCTCACCGAGCATATACGGCGGACAGAACTTTACGGCAGAGACACTCTTCCCGTTCTGGTCAACCGTCATCCCGAACTGAAAACAACCCTGAAACTTGACCTCCTGGATTCGATTGCAGGGAGAGCAGCTGTTCATGACCTGTTTTTCTTTCCCGCACTTTGGAAAGTACGGATACTTGATTCCTTTCCACTGCCGTTGTTTCTCTATGATTACCTCACTTTTGCCGCTTATGCCCGCGGCTGGCTTAAAAGGAAATGTAAATGAGAGGTCTTTTGTATACATTTCTTTTATATAGTATGCTCTCTTGCTCTGGAGCAGTTGAAAAAGCAAAACCGCCCAGGGATAGTGTTTCTCCTCCCGATGTCACAGGAAGCGTGCGTCTTGATTTTCTGCAAACGTTTGGACAGAACATCGGAATTTCATCCCCCGGGGGAATCTCATTCGGTATCGACGGCACATTGTACGTTTGTGACCGTGACAGGTCGTCAATCGTGCGCCTTGACAATGATGGAACGGTTATCTCGCGGTTTGAGGGGTTTGCCTCATGCGGTGAGCGGATGTTCGTGCCGGTTGATGTCTGCACCTCAAGCGGATTGGCTGTCTATACGGTTGATGCCGTAAATTCACGGGTTATCAGGTTTGACAGATTCCTAAAGAACGCGGGAGTGATATACAGAAAGGATGCCGACTCCACCAGGCGTTTCGGAACGTTCAACGGTCTGGCGTTCGATACAGCAACAGGCGACCTTTTCATCACCGACAGCGACACTGGTGCGGTCATTCGTATAGATATGCTTGGCGGAACCATACAGACCATGGGTGAATTCGGAACTGTAAAGAACAGCATGAAAAGTCCCGCAGGCCTCGATGTGACGGATGACGGAACACTTTACATAGCAGATGAGGGATACGGGGCGCTTGCGGTTGTGAAACATTTCGGCGGTGAGATTCGGTATATTGGAGAAAAGGTGCTTGAGGCACCGGTAGATGCTGTTGCGCTTCCCGGTGGAAAGGTTGCGGTTGCTGACAGAAGAGGTATCCTTATCATGTCTGAGACAGGGACTCCGGATGGCAGGGCGGGATACGGTGTCGAGCGGAACATATCACCGCGTTCTGTCGAATATCGGGATGGTAAACTCTATGTCAGCGATGGGATTTCAGGATTAATACTTGTTTACATAATTGATATGGATATAAAATGAAATCATGAAACAAACAACCAAACACAGCAAATTACCGGATATCTAACCCTGCGTATCCGATAAGTAACTGAAAGAGGCCTATGTCTCCACATTCACCGGCAGATCATTATATGGATAGAAAGCGTGATATATCCTGTTCTGAAATGGTAAAACCTCGCGCAATCCGGGATGACCGTCGAACGAGTTGCAGACAGCGTTTGTGTTGATGAGCCTCACACCCCTGTAAGAATTTCCGGGAATTGTGGTATGTCGGTGACCTGAAAAGACAGCCCTGACGTTTCTTTCTGCGAACAAGTCAAGATAGAAACGCCTGCCGGCTTTTGGTAACGAAAAATACCCGTCGTCCTCATCGATGAAGTGGTCAAAGAACAGATGATGCATGAATACGATTGTTCCGGTTATATCTTTATGCATAGAAGCGTTTAGTTCAGTTTTCAGCCAATCGATCTGGGCGTCCGCCTCATCCCTGCAGTTTTCAGAAAACTTCATGAGAGTACTGTTCAAAGCTATGAAATTCCATCCGTTCAGCTTGAACGAATACCAGTCAGGACCATAGGTATCGCGATAAAAAGCCAGATTATCCGGATTGGGATTGCCGGAAAAGTCATGGTTGCCCGGTACATTGTAATATGGTATGACAGGATCTAAAAGCCCCATGAGCCGTTTGTACTCGGCAATCTGTTTCTCATGTGCGGGAGTTTGCGTAAGGTCGCCGCAAACGGCCACAAATGCCGGCGGAGGTTCTAAACGGTTGATTTGTGTCATTACAGTCTCAAGTATTTCAGTTTCTCTGGCAAAGTTATTTCCCTCTTTTCCACCGTCAATCATTCCTATTTGGGTGTCAGCCATCTGGATAAAGTAGAAGGGGCGCTGTTTTGCACAGCCCGCAATCAGTGTCGATGCGGGAAAAATAAGCGAAAGGAAACTCCGTCTTTTCATGTGACACATCCTTGCAAATGAGAGTTAAGAAGCGATAAATAAAAATCGGTATAGTGAAAATATTCAAAATTCGTTGTTCATAATTTAGAAATTCAGAGCCTTTTTATACTCGCTGTATGCTGGTGCGCGTTCTACCTTTCTGAAAAATGATTTGCCGGGATTGAGGTCAAAAAGGTACATGATGTCTTCCAAAAGAACCGGTACCACTTTCACCTCTGTGACATCCTGAAACCTGATATAGATTTGTCCACTGTTTCTTCCTTTCCCCATATCGAATTGACCGGTGCGTTCCTCGGATTTGATAGTGTTTCCGGTTTCGACATCGAAGATTGTTTCATTATATGTAATTGTCCGGAATTCGATATTAAGTAAAATTGTTGTAAAATCCTTAATATGTTTCCACGTTCCGGGAAATCCTTTTGATGAATCCGCACGGACAAAAGATGTACCGACGGAAAGGACTGCCGATGAATCGCTCACATCGTCAATCAGAAGAAAATTCAGGTTTCCGTTTTCGGAAAGCGATTCTCCGTAATAGATAAAGTCATAGTTTTCGATTCGCTGCCACGAATACTCGAATGTTTTGTATCCTTTTGGTTCTCCTTTCACTTTTATGATTTTCATTTTGCCGGTATCCTCGAAAACATAGTGTAAATCCCGGTGAATCCAGGTACCGTACATTGCTTCTATCTTTTCATCGGGTACCTGAGCGGACGCAAGCGGTATCAGCGACAGGGCAGTAACAAGTGTAACAAGTATGAAATGTTTTATCATATGATTCTCCGGATTAATTCTTTTTCTGAAAATAATAAATGATGTAAAGACAGTCAATAGTGTAAAACGACTGGATATATTATAATATCGGTAGCAATGGTCTGTAAATTAAATATTAATTGAAATTAGCGAATCTTGTGTAGGGTCAACCCTTGCGGTTGCCCTGAATATCTGCAAAGCGGGCAGAGGCGAGCCCTGCCCCTACGACACGAAGAGTCCTGCAAGGCAAACGATACAATCAGTTACATAAACATTTAACAATAATAAAGATAGACAGCAAATAAATCAGTCTGAACCGCTGATGGATGCAGATGTTTATGATGACCATGATAAAAATTATTAAAAAAGGTAAAGTTCCGATTTTTATCATGGAAATCATTTAATCATAAGTATCAGCGGTTCAGACAATGGTATTCAAACCTTTTTTATAATACTTTCATAAATAATAAAGTTAGCACTTATGCCCCACAACCTCAGGAGGGGAGCTAATATGCTCAAAAATTGCAAAAATAAGTCTCCCTCCGGGGGATTCAGAGAGTATTGCGGTGTTAACTGGATAAGTGTATTAAAATTTATACAATCACGGTTATATAATTCCTGTTAATGAAAAGAATCGCTAAAATTAAATATTAATTTCTTTGCCTGTTTGCAGTAAACTGTTTATTGAGTCTTGTTGGACAAAAGTCATTCAACTATATTATTTTCGATTCCGATTACTAAAAAGGAATAATCAATATTACCCTATGAACCTAATGAAAGGGTATAGTAATCCATCTTGCGGAAAGGAAATTCCCCATGAAACGACGCAGTTTTTTCAAAACTTCTGCAGTGGCTGGTTTAGCAGGCATTGCAGCAGCATCATGTGCAAAGCCGGCAATTCCTGAACGGAAAAAACTCTTCAGTTTCGTTCACTTTTCCGATGTTCATGTCCAGCCCGAAAAAGGAGCACGTGAGGGGTTTCTAAAGGCGATAGAAAAGATGAATTCGCTTGAACCTGATTTTGCCGTCAGCGGTGGCGACCTTGTTAGTGACTCTCTTGCTGTGGATGAATCACGAGCGGTAATGCTATATGATATGTATAAGGAATGCTCCCGGCAGTTTACCGTGCCATTGTATAATGTCATGGGTAATCACGAGGTATTCGGAATTAGAGTTCCCGACCTGGTGCCCGAGGACCATCCCGAATGGGGGAAGGAAATGTTTAAGAAACGCCTCGGCGAAGGTAAAACCTACCGGAGTTTCGATCACAAAGGCATTCACTTTCTGCTTCTCGATTCGGTTGGTATAGAGAAGAGCGAGGGGGAACCGGGTCATAACTATATCGGTGAGATAGGCAGTGAACAGATGGCATGGCTCAGAGATGACCTCACCGCCATGGCTCCACAAACGCCGGTTATCGCAGTGGCACATATTCCCCTCTTTACCCTGTATCCACAGATTCAGAGCGGTCCCACGTTTGCCAGCGCCCGGAGTACAGTGTTGACGGATGGCAAGGAGCTGTTCGAACTGCTCATGCAGCACCGGCTGTTTGGTTTCCTGGAAGGGCATATTCATGTCAATGAAACCTACATTTACAAGGATGCGAGGTTCATCGACACTGCCGCTGTTAGCGGTAACTGGTGGGACGGTGACCGCGACGGTCACCCGGAAGGATTCAACCTCGTTCATGTCTATGAGGACGGAATCGAGAGCGAATATATTACCTACGGGTGGGATGCGTCAAAGTATGCCGGTGAAAATATTTCAAGACCGATTCCGTATTTCGAATCAGTACTTGCTTGAGAGACGATTGTAACTTACATTCAGTCATTGCATTTTACTGTATCCGTTACAGGGTACGGAAAACATGTAATATTTAATTACCTGTAAAATCGAGGTTCTTATGTATGGTTTTCGAACATTTTTCGCTGTATGTTTATGTGTCTTTATCCCTGCTGCGGGATTTGCCGGGAACAGTATGGATGACTATAAACATGAGGCTATCGAATGGATCGAAGCACATCATGAAATGTTTGAGGTTGCTGCTTTATCCATTCACGGGTTCGCAGAAACAGCGCTCACCGAATACAGGTCGGCTGAGTATCTGGCTGGAATGCTTGAAACGGAGGGATTCACAGTAGAACGCGGCGTTGCTGCTATGCCCACTGCTTTTGTGGCAACCTTCGGCTCCGGACACCCGATCATTGGTATTCTGGCAGAGTATGACGCTCTCCCGGGTCTTTCCCAGAAACCTGGAATTACCAACAAGGAGCCGGTCAGAGAAGGTGAGCCCGGACACGGGTGCGGACATAACCTGTTCGGTTCCGGAAGTTCCGCGGCGGCAATGGCAATAAAATCAGTCATGAAAGAGCACTCTCTGGCTGGTACGGTTAAACTCTTCGGCTGTCCTGCCGAGGAAACGGTTGTCGGCAAGGTGTACATGGCGAGAGACGGTGTTTTTGACGGGCTCGATGTGTGTCTGACCTGGCACCCATCAGAGAAAAACAGGGTTAATCTGGGAAGCACTCTTGCAATGAACAATTTTGAGGTCGTTTTTCGGGGAAAGACAGCGCACGGTGCTGCAGATCCCTGGAACGGCAGGAGCGCACTCGATGCCGTTGAATTGATGAACAGCGGTGTGAACTACCTGAGAGAGCATGTGAAGGAAACTGTACGCATCCATTATATCATACCGGATGGCGGCACAGCACCCAATATTGTCCCTGATTATGCACGGGTATGGTATTTTGTCCGTGACGCCAGGCGTGAAGGAGTCGATGAGGTATACGAAAGAGTGTTGAAATGTGCCGAGGGTGCAGCGCTTATGACCGGTACGACCATGGAGGTAAACCTGATCACCGGTGTTTATGAGTATTTGCCCAATCATGTCCTTTCCTCAGTGGTTGACAGAAATTTCAGGATGATCGGTACCCCGCAGTTTAGCGGGGAAGAGCAGGCTTTTGCCAGGGAAATGCAAAGGAATCTCGAAATCGAAGAAAAAGGATTGAAAACGGAAATAGAAGAATTCGAGGAACCAAAGAAACTTACCGGTACCGGCTCTACCGATGTTGCCGAGGTGAGTTGGTTAATCCCGACATCCAGTCAACTTGAAATTGCAGCGAAACCCGAGGGTGCTCCGGGTCACAGCTGGGCAGTAACATCGTGCTCGGGATCATCCATAGGCTTAAAGGTTATGCTGACAGCTTCCAAAATACTCGCTGCAACCGGCATCGAAATTCTAATGGATACAGATATCGTAAAAAAAGCACACAAAGAATTCGAGAAAAAAACCGAAGGATTTACATATAAAAGCTCTGTACCGGAGGGACAGAAACCGCCTGTACCGTGAGGCTGTTAATTATTGGCAAGATTAAAAGGTGCTGTCAAAAATAACATGAAAACTGAATGAAAAAATTGAAAAGATAAAAAAAGCTATGGAAATACCGAGAGCATTGAAAAGTCTGTGACTTTCCAACACTCCCTTGGAAAACGCATCGCGTTTACAACATTACCACAGCTTCAACAACTATATGCATAACAATACGTATTTTCTCAATTTAAAGTCCCCCTCCGGGGGATTTAGGGGGTTAATGAAACAAGAGAGAACATAGATGTTTTTTTATCTCTTAAAATACAATAAGATATGCACATAATCACTGAAGAATTTTGACAGAACGGATTTAATAATCAGGAGAGTGTGAATGAAAATAACAATTCTCGGAACCGGCTATGTTGGACTTGTCACGGGAGCATGTTTTGCTGAAATGGGCAACTCGGTTACCTGTATCGATACGGATGAGAAAAAAGTGGATATGCTGAACAAGTCCGGGATTCCTATTTACGAGCCGGGACTCGAGCGCCTCATCGAGGATAATGTCAAAGAGAAAAGACTTTCTTTTGCTCTGACACCAGAGGAAACTATAAGTAGAGCGGATGTGGTGTTTATCTGTGTCGGTACACCTCCGGGCAAGGATGGTTCCGCCGACCTCAGCCATGTTTTTTCCTCTGCGGAGACTATCGGCAGACTCGTTGAAGGTTATACTGTGGTTGTCACCAAATCCACCGTACCTGTCGGGACAACGGCAAAGGTGAAGGCAATCGTAAAGGAAGAAATTTCCTCAAGAGGTTCGGATACCGAGGTTGATTTCGTTAATAATCCCGAGTTTCTGAAGGAAGGGACCGCAGTGCAGGATTTCATGGGGCCCGACCGTGTGGTTGTCGGTACTGACTCGGAACGTGCCGCCAATGTGATGAGAAGGTTATACTCGCCGTTTTTCAGGACAGACAACCGTACGATTTTCATGTCCATAGAATCCTCGGAACTTACCAAGTATGCTTCCAATACAATGCTTGCAACGCGAATTTCCTTTATGAACGAGATGGCGCTTCTTGCCGAGAAAGTCGGGGCAAGCATTGAAGATGTCCGTCAGGGAATGGCGCACGACAGGCGTATCGGAAAGTATTTTCTCTATGCCGGAGCCGGGTACGGCGGTTCATGTTTCCCGAAGGATATTTCAGCACTTGTGCACCTTGGCAATTCCGTTGGCTCCGAAATGCGGATTGTCAGGGCAGTTGATGAAGCAAACCGAAAGCAGAAGAGTGTCATAGCTGACAAGGTGCTCAGATTTTTCAATCACAAGGTTAAAGGCTTGAAAATTGCTGTTTGGGGACTAGCATTCAAACCGGAGACGGATGACATACGGGAAGCTCCGGCAATCGAGGTTATTGAGTTGCTCCGCAGCGAAGGTGCGTTGCTTGCCGTTACCGACCCCGAAGCCATCGAAAATGCAAAAAAGATGTTGGGTGCCGATTCAATCAAGTATCACAAGAATCTGTATAATACCATAGAGGGAGCCGATGCCCTGATAGTAATGACCGAATGGAAGGAATACCGAACACCGGACTGGACTAATATTCACAGGCTCATGGCAAATCCCGCTGTGTTCGACGGGCGTAACCTCTATAATCCGCAGGATATGAAGGAATTTGGATTTCGGTATTTCGGTGTAGGCCACGGGGAGCGGATATAATCAAAAAGGGAGACAGCCATCATGCCCTTGCTCCCTTTTCCTCACAATAACATTTGCATCCGGTCAGTGTGCTCTCATCCTGCCTATCGGTTCGCCGCCCAGGAGGTGCATGTGAACATGGAATATTTCCTGACCGCCGTCGGGGTTGGTATTAAAAATGATCCTGAATCCGCTTTCGGCGGTACCTTTTTTGCGGGCAATTTCTGAAGAAGCTTTCATCATGGAGCCGAACAGTTCGGGCGCCCTCTCGGACATATCGAGCGTTGTTGCGTAATGCGTTTTCGGTATGATCAGCACATGCACCGGAGCTATAGGGCTGATATCCGGGAATGCGAGAACAGTGTCATCCTCGTAGATTTTATCCGTAGGAATTTCTCCTGCCGCAATTTTACAGAAAATACAGTCTGGCATGGCGTTATCCTCCTTTCGTACGGTTTGAAACACCGGGGGATACAGGTTCTTTATCACATGTAATTTTACTTGCCAAATGACGCCGCCGCCGCTGTAGCCGTTATGGCAGCAGTTTCCGACCTTAGCATAAGCCTCCCGAGAGTAAAGGGGATTGCTCCGCCGGAGATAAAACATTCCCGCTCCTCATCGGTGAAATCCCCTTCAGGTCCGATAACCAGAGTTACCATCCGGACACCTGGTATAGTTTCAAGAATCTGCGGAATCCTCTTTTCGGCTGTTTTAATTGCAGCAAGAACAGCATCGGTTTCATGTTTGAGCAGATTGTCAGGAGTAACCGGTGCGGAAATGTCCGGTACCCATGAACGTCCCGATTGCTTGGCGGCCTGGCGAATGATTTTTGCCAGACGGTCGAATTTAAAACGTTCCGGTTTGCACTCACACCGACGGGCAATAAGAGGCAGGAACCGCCGTGCCCCGATTTCAGTGCATTTCTCAGCCGCCAGCTCAAATCGTGAGGGTTTTATCAGCGACAGTGCCACTGTGATATGAATTAACGGTTCGCCTATTCCACTGACATCACGCTCGATAACCGCTGTTAATGACCGGCTGTCGATAGAGGTAATCCGTGCCTCAACTCGTTTGCCACGACCGTCAGTAACACCGATTATATCTCCCGTTTTTATACGGCTTGAGCGTGTGGCATGATAATACTCCTCGCCGGTGAGTGACACGGTGTCGGTGGTAAAACTGTCTGGTTCGGCTATGAAATTCTGCATATTCTCTTACTGTTTCTCGAAAGTATAGTTCCCCATTATAGCTAAATAGTTCAAGCGGTCGATGAAAGCTCCCTTTTGAGACCATTCGCCGAGCATGAGGTCGGTTACTGCCACACGTGCAGCCCGGTGTGCGATATCCTCGACGGAGCCTGAGGGTGTTCTCCATGCCCAGAAAGCAGAGATGGCGTAAGGTTTTCCGAGTATATTCCCGAGATAGATCATGATGTGACCCGGCATTCCGAGGAGGGTAATACCACCGGGAGTTGATTTAAGTATTTCTAAACGTGATTCCCTGTCGTAATCTTCAAGAGGAAGTACACAGTGCGATGCCTGTGCCTGTTTTGAACTGTTTCTCGGAAGCCTGAAACCGAAACAGCGAAAAACATCCATGCAGAAACGCGAACAGTCGCGTTCCCCGAACATTCCGCCCCAGCCGTATCTCCTGCCATAAAGGGCGAAACACTGGCGATAAACATTTCTTAATGTATAGGGCAGAAATCCCAGGGAAATATTTGAACTGCGCCGTACATATCCTTTTTTTGCAACAAGCTCGTTGTTTTCACCCCTGCCGGGGATGAGCACTTCGCAATAGACTGTTCCCGCTGTTCTAAGGGGGAGATAACTGCCCATCTGGATTGACCCCGTTGCGGCACCGCTTTCAGGGGAACCATATACGCTCACCCGGTGACCGACTGCCACAAGCGGAGTGGTTCTGTCCGTTAGTTCTTTTACAGTCTGTCTGTCCCCGAACGCAGCGGTATCTGAGGGTATCCAGCCCGCAAAGCCGTATGTCCGGACATATGACCACTGGTTATCCCACGATGTGTGAAGCAGAGCAACCGGTTCGCCCATATCGATTGATGATATTACTCCCTGGTCGAATTCGTTGTCTCCGGGTTCGATCATGAACGGGATTGTGGTCGGCCAGGTTTTTCCCATAGTACGACGCAGCATAACACCGAACCTGACAGGTATCACATCAGGGACATTCGCAGTGTCCATGAGAGCGGCAATTCGATGGCGCTCAACCCTTTCAAGTGGTATGTCGGCGGTGACAAAGAAGGATACATCTATCAGGTAGCGGGCGTTTTCGGCAATGTATTCCCTGATGGTTGAACCGTCAATTTCGTCCGGCATATCAGGTATGTTCATGATATAGGTGCCATCCTGCGGGTTTTTATTGTTAAACTCTTCAATTTCATCGGGAGTGAGGATCACATTATCCGGGTTCAACGATGTTCGAATCCAGTAATCGGCATATTCCACATCTGCGGGTACCCCGGGAACAGGACCTTCAGCGGGAACAAGAAAAGGTCCGGTGTACACCGGTGGTTTGAAGATTGCACAACCATACAATACCATGCTCACAAAAACAGCCAAGAATAGCAGTTTTTTCATATATATCCTCCGGTTATTTTTCTCACAGCATGTGACAAAATACGAACATGAGGAAGGTAATTCAAGCTGTTTTAGAGGATTTTCGGGGAGGTTTAGATTGGTTATAATGAAATAGGTAAAATATGAAAAAAACATATATATGTGAAAAGCCCCGGTTTGAGTTAAACCGGAGCTTAATTATATCAAAAAGTTAATATCAAAAGTAATGTGTTGTAGCATGATTTGTTTGAATATCACAAACCAATTAAAACATAACACCGATATTCACAGTAAGATAAGTTGTGTTTTCCTCCTCTGTCATCACTAAATGATACTGAGGCATAACGAATAATTTAATAAGAGGAGCAATACTCTGGGTCAGACCGGCGCCGATGTTAACACCGACTTCGTTCTGGGAATCAAAATTTTCAATGCTTGAATTGAAATTGTAAAGACCCACGCCCACCTGACCAAAAATTCCCAGCGGTGACATCGGAGGCGAGAAGGAAAAGCGTACTGACGGAAGAATTTCGATCATGGTGTAGTTTTCTTCATCGCTTTCTTCCATGCCGAAATGGTTGTAAGCTGCACGAATCCCGATTTTAAGACCCGGTATTATTCCGAATGGAATAAAAGCCTCACCTGCGACAGCAAACCCTGGTTTTGCCGCATCACTGAAATCGCCCATGGGTACGGTCGGTGCAACGGCAGCGTCAACAGTCAGACCGGGAAGAGCATAAGAAGTTCCGGATGCGATTACAAAGATTGTTAGAATAACAGCGAGCAGGAATGCTTTTTTCATGATGTCCCCCAGCGGTTTAGTTGAGGTTATTATCCTCAGAAGGCGTTCTATTTACTCCCCTGATTGAAAATGACATATAATGGAATATCTAAAACGATATTATTTAAATAGTGTTGTGTCAAGGGAAATAACCGGAAATGAGAACATCACCCAAACGAACTTTCCCTCCTGCTGATGAGATAACTAGCTTCTGGTAGAAATCACTCAAATAAATTCTAATTATTATGGATATTCTGTTGTTGAACGTTTGTTATGCTATATATTATAAAAAGAGCATCAGAATAAGTACTGTTCTTAGATTTTTTACTTTTAGGAGCAGTTCAGGGAAGAGGGGATATTATTAATTGTATCTGTATGTCTGCAGATATATGGCTCAGGAACCAAGAACAGACAGGCGGAAATAATAATGAAAGAAATGACAGTATTTCGAACATGGGATGAGCCCATAGCAGATATGGCAGTTGATCTGCTCAGTTCGGAAGGTATACAAGCAAGGAAGCTTGCCGATGTTGTTCGGAGTGTGCACCCGTTTACATTTGACGGGTTAGGTGAAATTGAAATCAGAGTTCCCGAAAAAGACCAGAAAAGAGCACTCGAAATCATCGCAGTGAGATTCTCCGAACAAGATAACACAACATAACCAGGTTAGCTGAAATCCGGGCACCTGAAATATATAGTGCGGGTATATTCAAAAAATTTTAAGACAGGAATTGTATCCCATTGTGCTTTGGTTATGATAATATTCTGCCGGTTGGTTGATACCGGCTTACCAGGAGTAAAACATGAAAGAAAGAATAGTATGCCCTCACTGCGGAAATACCATTGATAGATACAAAAACCCGCTGCCGACAGTTGATGTCATAGTTGTAATTGGCGGGAAACTGGTACTTATAAAACGCAGAAACCCACCCTACGGCTGGGCGCTCCCCGGAGGATTTATTGACTGTGGCGAGAGTGCCGAGGAAGCAGCGGAGAGGGAAATCAGGGAAGAGGTCGGTATTGAGATATTCAATCTCAAGCAATTCCGGTGCTATTCAGCGCCTGAAAGGGACCCGCGGCTTCATACCATAACAATTGTATTTACCGCAGAAAGCAGCGGTTTGCCTGAGGCAGGTGACGATGCTGAGGAGGTCGGGCTTTTTGAGGAGGATGCACTTCCATCTACTCTGGCATTCGATCATTCGCGTATTTTGAAAGATTATTTCAGGTCTCGCTCGGAAAAAATGTTATAAAAAATATGTTTTGTGTCACAATTTTTATAAGAATATCCGGAACAAACAATTTTGTTATATATAGATGTTTTTGTATTTTAACACAGGGAAATAAATTAACTAACATAAGGAGTGGTCATTATGCTGCGAAGGGAATTTATTAAGAAATCAGCGGTTAGGTAAAGCCGGAAGTGTGACTTGAATTTTGAGGTCAAAACTACCAAAGCTGCTGACGATATACACTCTGACATACCTAATTCTTCACATGACTTGGTAAGTGTTTTAAGCATAAAAAAAGGCACCCCTGGAAGGGATGCCTCGTCCATACAATTACAATGAACTGTATGGGTTATTTCACCAGCATCATTCTGTGGGTTAAGCTATGCTTACCCATGCTCACTCGCATTAAATAGATACCGGATGATGCTGGTTTCCCGTTGTCGCCGCGCCCATCCCAGACAACCGAATGTACACCCGGTGTCATGTACTCAGAGAGTAGGCCACGGATCTTCTGACCGGTAAAGTTGTAAATGTCGACTGTTACAAACCCGGCTTCGAGCAGGGAATACTCGATTGTCGTGGCAGGATTAAACGGATTGGGATAGTTCCCGTGAACGACGAATGTTTCGGGAGCAGCCAACTCGACAAGGGTAGGTTTCGTGGCTGTAAATTCCTCAGAATCAAAGTTAAGGATAAATACATATGAGCAAACAGGCGTATTTAATTGATAGCAGAATTTAGTCCCATCCAACGATAGACTGGCATTTTTAGTATACCGTACACTACTCGGAGGAATACTGAATTGAAGAATAAGTTTTTCTTTCGTAAACTCATCACCCGTAAAAACATCGAATGTTTTTCCGGTAATGGTATTGAATACTAAAACACTATGGTGATCATCAAACAGTATTAATTTCCCATCGGTTGAAACGGAGAGATGATTAAATCTTTTATAATTTGAAGGCTCAAAATTATTGTCGTCAAATGATGTGAGCTGCTCAAAAGTTCCGCCTTCAAAGGGAATCTTGACAATCTGGGCGATCCCGTTTTTCCTCATACTCAAAAAGATGTGGGAACCGTCCGGGCTGAATGCCGGAGAATGATATATATTGTCATCCCACGTTGCCTGAAAATTTTCATCGGATAAATACCGCTTTTCCCCGGTAATGGTATCGTAAACCACAGGCACACCATTATGTTCAGTCTGGAGATCATCAACATATATTCTGGGATCAAGTCGTATATAGGTCAGATATCTGCCGTCCTTGTTCCAGGAGTGCTCATAGCCATCCTCGACTATGATACGATGTTCTCCGGTATAGATATTCACACTTTCGATGGCAGATTCTGTATTTATAGTTGTAAAAGAAGTTTCACCTGTAAATACTTTTTGAAATAAATTAACTTGAAAACTAAGCTCACTGCCATCGGGTGTGAATTTGATATCCTGGATTGAATAGAACGGACAATCTCTCCCGAACTCATTGAATAGTTCGGCATTTCTGTCACCTAAATCATACACACGAACTGCCTCTCCGCCACTGACGGGTACAATGGCAATAAATGATCCTGCCGGATCACAAAACGATATGAGGCTTCCGTCAGGTGAAAGTGCCGGATGATATTTGTAGTTTTCAACTTGACTATGCCTCCCATCCTCAAAAAAGCTATCGCCAATAATGATATCAACCATTGCACCATAATCAACTCCTTGAGTGTCAACGACACCGACGGCAGCAATCTCCTCGGGAGTCGGTGGACGCTGTTCAGCAAGAGCGGTTATGGACGCTCCAGCGAACAGAACCAGAACAAGAATTATATTTAGCGTTTTCATTGCAAATCTCCTTAACATCTTAACGATAATTGGAAAACTTTTAAACCAGTTGTGATACGATCCACAAAAATGTTGATCCTGCTCATACAACCTCCTTGTGCAACAAAGTTCTTTTAAACAAGTGCATCAGTTCTTTTCTACGGTACAATCGCCTCCTTATTTTTTAAGGGATTACCGCGAGTGATATATGTTATTCTTTGATTATTCAATAATTGATTTCCGTCATTTTATCAGGAACATCTTGTGCGAATCCGTCATATTTCCAAATCTCAAATGTGCGAAATAAATACCGGATGACACGGGCGAACCGGTATCATCACGACCATCCCATATAACCATATGCCCTCCAGCGTCCCTAAATTCGGATACAAGCTCACGGGTTTTCTGGCCAACCATATTATAGATCAAGAGTTTAGCCACACCCCCTTCGGGCATAGAAAACACTATGGTCGTCAATGGATTGAATGGATTGGGATAATTTCCCGTAAGCCCGAATGTTAGCGGTACCGTCTTCTCAACTTTTGTCGGTTTCTCTGCAATGGGCGGAACAAAATTGGATATATAAATATAATTTCCCCCGTCCGTCTCTACTAGATAGCATATCTTCTTCCCGTCAGGCGACCACTTACCGTAAGCGCTCCGTTCTGACGATTCTTCAAAGACCTCGTGCTGCTTTCTGGTAACTGTATGAAAAACGTACAGCCGTCGGTCGGCAAAACCCGGATTCCAGGTGAAATCAGTGTAGAGTATCCACATACCGTCCGGAGAGTATTCAGGAAAGTTCTTATACTTCCCATGATCACTCCTGCCGTCCCAGAAAGTCAGTTGTTCCGGTTTTCCTCCCTTGAGCGGGAAGTGGTAAAATTCAATAGAGCCCTCGCCTTCACGAACCGGGATGACCACGTGTGTTTCATCCGGGCTGATTGTTGGTTGACCGTATCGTTTTCCGTTATCCTCGGCAAGGAACCACGTTTCTCCCGTTTCCCTGTCATACACTGCTGGTAAACCATGGTGCTGGAGTTCTGTTGCTCCGGAATACACTTGCGAATCCCACATCAGGTAGCACAGGTACCTGCCGCTCCTGCTCAAATAGCACCGGTATCCTTCATCGATGACAACCTGGCATTCACCTGTGCTAATATCCACGCTGACTATGGATGGTATAGGATTGCTGAAAATCATATACTTTCCCCAGACGGGATTCTCCTGGACCTTGATCACGCTCCCGCGTTCAGGATCATAGGTATCTCTTTTGAAGATGATCTCTTTGCCGTCCGGCATGAAACAGAGCGATTCCAGATTGCCTACGGAATATTCCCCATGGAGGTTTTCATACACGAGTGTAGGTTTGCCGCCTTCGGATGAGACCATCCATATCCTGCTGCGATCGGTAAACGCGATCAAGTTCCCATCGGGAGACCATACCGGTTCATTCTTGTTTTTGTCAAGACCGTAATAGAGGCTGTAAGTCTTTCTGTCCTCGGTTTTTCGCATGTCGAAGGTATGATTCTCGTAGTCGTAGTCGATGGTCACGTTGACTACCTTGGCAACAGCAGGGCGGTTGTTCGGCAGGCCGCGGGCGATGAACTCATTCCCCCCGAGGAACGCAGGAGCCGACACTGAATCGGGTGCACCGGAGACCTCAAATGTGAACGGCTGGAGTTCCCCGGACATGCCATGGAGTTTCTCATCACAGGTTTCTCCGCCGGAACCAATCTGTGGCTCAACCGGTGCACCGTCGGATATAACATGATGCTGTTTCACTCTATCTCGATAGTTATCCGCCAATACCTGAGCCTGATTGAGTCTTGTTTCAATATAGGTGGATATTATTCCGAACGACTGAGCGCCCGGGGCATATTCATACTGTTCACTCTGATTATCGACAATTTCCTGCGGCTTTATGTCTTCAGTACCCGACGTGATCTCAGTGGATGGAGACTTAACAGCGGTATCTCGGTTCTCCTGTTCACCATCAGCGGGATCAGCCAACATGTTGAGCGGATGGTTGGCTAAATCCGAATATGTCAAAAACGCAACGGGGAAACGGATGTTTATTGTTTCACGGCCAGATGGTCTGGAACGGTTCACTTCTTGGGCGTATCCCAATCCGGCGGCACTACCCTCCTCAATCCCAATGAAACCAGTGACCACTATAGTACTGATGCAGAGAGTACCGACAACGATGGTCAGACCGATGTTCATTCCTCGCACGATAATCGAGGAGCCCTCGAGGATACGGAGTATCCGCCTCCTGAGGGGGGAGGCCGGAGAGACAAACCGGACACATGTAACAAGATAATGCCTTTGGGTTTTATACAACCGGGCGATACTCACCAGGTCATGTGCATATTCACGGTGATTCATCATGCGTGAAACTACGAAATCGTCGCACACATAATCACTGGATTCCTCGATACGGCGGGACAGTACCCACACGAGCGGCTGAAAGGGAATAATTATCGTTGCCAGATTCCGTACCAGGTTCCAGAAAGGATCATGACGCACATAGTGGCACAGTTCGTGCAGAAGGACCGCATTGATCGGCAAAGATGTCTCACTTCTCCCGAGGGGAAGGAAGATGCACGGCCTGATGAATCCGGCAACAAACGGCACGATCACCTGGGGACTCTGAATCACGCTCGGCGCCGGAACGTTCAGCTCGACAGCCAGCGCTCCACACAGATCCCTATAGGACCTCTTAGTTTCAACCGCGTTTCTCCGAAGCTTCAGAATCACTGCATGGGCTGCAATCACCCGCAGTAAAAGAATCAGTGACAGTGAAAACCAGAGCACAGTTACAACGATATACACGATCACCCTGGTATTGTACAAACGATGGGAAATGCCGCGCGCGATGCGACGGATACCGCCGGACCGGAAAATCGGGACCTTACGGGAAATCCGGAATGGTGTGATTCCTCGCGGTGTTGTACTACCGCCGCCTGTTTGCAGGGAGCCGGGAGGTATCGGAGAGATTTTTGCCGTTTCGGGAGGTACATTCCCCTCCACGGGTACTTTTTCATAGGTATTGTTCCGTTCTCCGACCATTGAGGATACCCGGTTGTTCTGTTCGAACGTACTCGAAAGTTGTTTCCCCGCGGAAGAATCGAATGTCGTTAGGACAGGTACGCTCCAGGTCAGCCCTGAAACCCCTGTGTATGCCACCAACATCGACACCAACGGCGATAGGAATATAGCCACCAGGAACGCCCGCAGGATAACGGACTGCACTGCGGCACCCCATGGTTTCATGGCACGGGCCACGGTAAGACCGACAGCGACTATGATGGTTGACTGTACCAGCAGGTTGGCTCCGACCATGACCGCAAGGTTCGCCGCTTCACTCATCCATTCAGGCACAGTATCTGCCCTCCACGGTTATTCTTTCTCTTTGTCCACAAGAGATAGCAGTTCATCAAGTTCTTTGCTGGAAAGGTACTTGTTCTTCACCATCGCGGAAACAAGGCTTTCCACAGAACCGCTGAACATGGTATCGACAAACTCACTAATAAGGTTTTTCTTAGCACTTTTCTCAGTCATCGCAGGATAATACACAAAGGCTCGACCCAATTTCTCATGGGCAACAGAGGCCTTCTGCTCAAGCTGCCTGAGAAGTGTCTGAACGTTGCGGTGGTCGATCGGCTCATACTCGTTCAGCACCTTGGTAATCTCAAGAGCAGTGGCCTTTCCTCTGTTCCACAACACCTGCATGATTCTCATCTGAACTCGCCCGAAACTTGTCCCCATGGCATTTCCTCCACTAATTAATACATACAATAGTAAATTTAATGAATTATGTTATTTTGTCAAGAGAAATATTCGTTTTTTTTAATATTTTTTATTTTTTATATATATACTTGATTATAATGAGATTATACATACAATACAATGCATCTTTTCACTTTTACCCTGTAAAGGAGTACTCCCGACAACCTTTACTCGTTTGCTTTTCACACCATAATATTCTATTTTTGAATAAATAAAATTAACTTGAGGTTCCCCGAATTCTATATTAAAGATATAGGAGGATTTTATATGTCGAGCGATACCTTGGTAATAGGGGTTGATTACGGTACAGACTCGGTACGATCACTCATCGTGGATGCAAAAAATGGAGAAGAGATATCGACAGCCGTTCATTACTTTACACGGTGGAAAGAGGGAAGGTATTGCGATCCTGCAAAAAATATGTTCCGCCAGCATCCCCGTGACCATATCGCCGGGCTTGAGATAAGTATAAAGGAATCCCTTGAAAAAGCACCGGAAGGCACGGCTGAAAAAATAAAGGGGATTTCCATAGATACGACCGGATCGACTCCGGTACCGGTATCAAAGGATGGTGTCCCTCTTGCGCTTCTCCCGGAGTTTGAACATAATCCCAATGCAATGTTCATCCTCTGGAAAGACCATACTTCAGTGCGTGAGGCCGAGGAGATAAACCATAAAGCGCGGACATGGGGCGGTACGGACTTTACCATGTACAGTGGCGGAGTTTATTCATCCGAATGGTTCTGGTCGAAGATACTCCACATTCTCAGGATAGATAAGGACATCAGAAAGGCAGCCTTTTCGTGGATGGAAAACTGTGACTGGATACCGGCGCTCCTTACCGGAAACTGTAATCCCCTTCAGGTGAAACGAAGCCGCTGTGCTGCGGGACATAAAGCCATGTGGCACGAATCATTTGGGGGACTGCCCTCCCGGGATTTTTTAAGTACACTTGATCCTCTGCTCGATGGTATCCGTGACAGGCTCTATACCGAAACATTTACAGCCGATGAGCCTGCCGGGGCTTTGTCGGTTGCCTGGGCCAATCGCCTGGGACTCTCTGTGGGAATCCCCGTTGGAGTCGGGGCATTTGATGCGCACATGGGTGCGGTAGGCGGTGCTATCAGGCCTTATGCCCTTTCTAAAGTAATTGGAACCTCGACTTGTGATATGCTTGTCGCTCCCATTGAGGAGATCGGTGATAAACTGGTAAAAGGCATTTGCGGGCAGGTGGATGGCTCGATCATACCCGGTATGCTCGGTATGGAAGCCGGTCAGTCGGCTTACGGTGATATTTATGCGTGGTTCAGGGATGTTCTCCTGTGGCCAGTAAAACAGGCGGCTGAAGAGGGCGGTGTGATCGGTGCGGAAATGGTTGAAAAGTTAACCGATAGTATAATACCGGAACTATCGAAAGAGGCGGACAAGCTGACTCCGGCGGAAACCGGTGTTGTGGCTCTTGACTGGATGAACGGCCGCAGAACACCATATGCAAATCAAATGCTCAAGGGTGCGGTTTCCGGTCTTACACTGGGAAGTAAAGCTCCCGCCATATTCAGAGCACTCGTCGAGGCCACTGCATTCGGCGCCAGAAAGATCAATGAGCGTTTCGAATCTGAAGGTGTTCCGATCAAGGAAGTTATTGCACTTGGCGGAGTTGCCAAAAAGTCGCCCTTTGCAATGCAGGTTCTCGCTGATGTGCTCAACAGAGAAATCAAAGTGTCTGCTTCCGAACAGACCTGCGCGCTTGGAGCCGCCATGTTTGCCGCGACTATTGGCGGGGTGTATGAAACGGTGAACAAAGCCATCGAACACATGGGCAGCAGTTTTGAGGCGACATATAAACCCAGGGAAGAACTGTCTCTTGTTTATGACAGCCTGTACGAAAGGTATTCACGTCTCGGACAGTTTGTCGAGGATGAAACAGCAAAGGAAAACAGAGGAGTGTAATGGAATCGCTTAAAGAACTTAAAGAGCGCGTGTGGGAAGCGAACATGGAACTTCCGCGCAGAGGTCTTGTTACTTATACCTTCGGTAACGTGAGCGGAATCGACCGTGACCGGGGAATAGCTGTCATTAAACCAAGCGGTGTGCCGTATGAGGAACTTTCCCCCGAAATGATGGTGCTGGTGGATCTTGAGAACAAGGTCATCGACAGCAATCTGGAGCCGTCATCAGATACCAGAACCCACACAATACTTTACAAGCACTTTAATACCATCGGCGGGATCGTTCACACACATTCTACATATGCAACATCATGGGCTCAGGCGCTGCGTCCCATCCCCTGCCTGGGAACCTCACATGCCGATCATATCCCCAGAGAAATTCCCTGTACAGATGTTATGACAGATGATCAGGTGCAGGGAGATTATGAGGTTGAAACGGGTTTACAGATAATTGAGAGATTTAAAGACCTTTCATGTGAAGATGTGCCAATGGTTCTCGTAGCATACCATGGAGCTTTTTCCTGGGGGAAAACTCCTGAAACAGCGGTATATAACAGTGTCATACTCGAAGAACTCGCAGAGATGGCGTTGTATACATTAACCATCAACCCTTCGGTGAGGGCAATAGATAAAACGCTCATTGATAAGCATTTTTTGAGAAAACACGGCAAGAATTCCTATTATGGTCAGATAAAGAAATGAAACATACATTTATCGGTATATTCTCTCTTTTTGTCACTGTCACGTTTATAGCACACCGGTCGTTTTCTGAGGAGTATGTGCCCGGTGCGTTATACGTAAAATTTCAATCCGAATATCTAAACAAAAATGCTCCCGGAATATCAGCGGATGAACTGCTTGCACGTTTTGGTGCTGTGAATGTTCAACAGGCTTTTCGTATCCCCGATAACACTGGCATGAAAAAGATCAGTTTCTCCGCTGTTGAACGGCTCGAATCACTCGAATTAATTAAACTTGTATTATTCCCTTTAACCTCAGATATGGAATACATTGCACGAAAAATCAGTACTCATACTGATATTGAATATGCTGAGCCGGTGTATATTCAAAAACTGTTTGATTTACCCAACGATCCGTTTTACAGTGGTGCCGAGCCCAGGCAGGAGTATCTGAATTTTATCTCAGCCCCGTCGGCATGGAATATAACTCATGGAGACGCATCCGTTGTAATAGCTATAGTAGATTCGGGTACCAACTGGATGCATCCCGACCTGCGGGATAATGTATGGACAAATCCCGGCGAGATATCCGGTAACAGGATTGATGATGATGGTAACGGTTTTGTCGATGATGTACATGGCTGGGATTTTTTTGGCAAAGAAGATTTTTTGGGGAATATAGACGGCGATAATAATCCCATCTCCACAGCCAATCCTCATGGAACCCATGTAGCCGGTATTGCCGCGGCAGTTACGGATAATGAGATCGGTATCGCAAGCCTCAGCCGTAAAGTCCGCTTTATGCCGGTTAAAGTGGGAGCCGATAGAGGCGAATATCTTGTGTTCGGTTATCAGGGAATATATTACGCTGCCTTAAACGGTGCCGATATCGTAAATTGCAGTTGGGGATCGCCCCAGTACAGCCGGACAGGCGAGGAAATCGTTAAATTTGCCAGTACAATGGGAGCTGTAATAGTTGCATCAGCCGGTAACGATGATACGGACATGTTTAATTATCCCGCTGCATATCCCAGTGTAATCGGTGTCGGTTCAGTAGATATCGACGGGACAAAATCGTCGTTTTCAAACTATGGCCCCTATGTAGATATTTCCGCTCCGGGTTCAATGATTTTCAGTACTCTCCCTGACGGATCTTACGGATACATGTCGGGCACCTCGATGTCCGCTCCTATCGTTTCTGCACTTGCAGCTTTGATAAAATCAGCCCATATTGACTGGGATCATGACCGGATAAGAGCACAGATTGTCGGGACAGCTTCACCGGTTTCCGCGGGTGATCCCTATCGTTATCTTTGCGGCTGCGGTTATATCAATGCCGAAAAAGCGCTGGGTAATCCTGTTCTTCATTTGGATGTAACAGCCTATAAATTTTCAGATAAAAGAGGTAATGACGACTCCCTTTTTACTCCTGGCGAGGAAATTGAGGCCAAGATAACTGTGAGAAATTATGGTGATAGCATAGACAACGTGAGTATTAACGTCACTTCAATAACCGGTTTTCTGACACCTCAACAAACAAGACTGAATATCGGTTCTATTGATCATCGTGGAGAAATAACTGTTCCCGATATTCCTTTCATTGTGGGACAGGATATATCCCTTGACGCCAAGGATTTTGTTCGGCTGGATTTCGAATCTTCCGACGGCTCGATCAATTTTGCGACTATAGATGTTGTGGTCAATACATCATATGCAACATTTACAGCAAATACTATAGAGATGTCGGTTGACGGTATGGGACATATCGGGTATGTAGACTTTCCGGAGAATACAAAAGGTTCACCATTAATTGTGCGTCGCATTTCACATTCAGATTCAAGTGTATTCAATGTGCCGCTGCTTTTTGAAGGAGGTCTGCTGGTAGGTAATGTTGAGAACCGAATTTCGGACAGCATTAGGGGTATTAACCAGTCAATCCCAGAAAGCGATTTTACCTTGAGGATTCCTTTCCTGTTTGAAAGAGCCCCGGACGGTTCTGTACAGAAGGGCAAGGTTGTTTTCACGGACGATGGGGCAGGTAGTGGGCGTTACAATCTTTCGGTGACACTGGAGACGTATGCATACAATGAAGCCGGGCATGATCAATATATTATACTAGCATACAAGTTCATAAATGAAGGGAACAAAACGCTTTCGGGATTACGGGCAGGATTGTTTCTTGATTTTGACGTTCCTGAGTCGCAGGGATATGATGATTATGGGTTTTATTCCTCTGAAGATGATATACTTGTGGTTACGGAGAATGTGAAAGAGAAAAACAACAAAATTATGCTCGGGGCAACAATATCGGAATCGATATATACTCCATGGTTAATAGACAATACAAGCACAGAGGAGTATTACTTCGGAATATATGATGGTTTCACGGATGAGGAGAAATGGAGAAGCCTCAGTTCGGGCAGGGTAGAGAACGGTACAGTCGGCCCAGGCGATATTTCCTTAGTACTATCCCCTGAGAGTTTCACACTCAAGCCCGGGGAGCAAAAGCAGGTGATATTCATTCTTGCATACGGGTTGGGATACGATGAACTTAAAAAACAGATTTACAACGCCCGTTCAAGAACCGGTCAAATAGCGGTTTCTACAGGCGAAGAAAACGACGAGCTCGCTCCCGATCAATTTTCGATAAAGTCAATATATCCTAATCCATTTAATCCTGTAACAACTGTCAGTTTCTATCTGCCTGAGGACGCCGGTATTTCTGTTGATATATTTGATATACTCGGCAGGCATGTTCATACTGTTTTTCAAGGTTTCAAAGCCAGAGGTGATAACAATCTTTTGATAGACGGAAAAACATTTGCAAGCGGTCTTTATTTCGTGCGCATTGAAACAGATTCGGGATTGAAAGCTTCTAGAAAAATAATCATGTTAAAATAGCAAGACATGATTAACTTCTTACATAGACGGGTAATTGCATCAGTATTTTATGTTAAGCATACTGGAGGAGATAATGAACAATCTACCGGTAGTAAAAGCAGGAATTATAGCTGTCAGCAGGGATTGTTTCCCCATAGAGCTCTCGCGTGAGCGTAAAAACAAAGTTGCCGCCGAATGCGAACGACAGGGTGTGCCGGTTTCGAACTGTGAAACCGTGGTGGAAAATGAACGCGATGTCCTGAAAGCCCTCGATGAACTGGGGAAAAAGGGAGTAAACGTGCTTGTTATCTACCTGGGGAATTTTGGTCCGGAGGGTCCGTTGTCCATGCTTGCCCGGCGTTTCGACGGTCCTGTGATGCTTGCGGGAGCTGCTGAAGAATCCGGGGAAAATCTCATAAACGGTCGCGGCGACGCCTTCTGCGGCATGCTCAACGCTTCCTACAATATGTCACTGCGCAAGCTCAGACCCTATATTCCGGCATATCCGGTGGGTGTGCCTTCGGAGATTGCCTCAATGATAGGTGACTTTATTCCGGTTGCACGGATTATTCTCGGGATTAAATCTCTGAAAATATTTGCATTCGGGCCGAGGCCGCAGGATTTTCTTGCCTGCAATGCTCCCATCAAAGCCCTGTACGACCTTGGTGTCGAGGTTATGGAAAACAGCGAGCTCGACCTCTACGACATCTTCAGGAAAGCCGAGGATGATCCTGAAATTGATGCCATAGCACGCGACATGGCCGGTGAACTCGGAGAGGGAAACACATATCCGGATATACTTAAAAAGCTTGCCCGGTTCGAGCGGGCGCTTGTTAAATTTTACGATGATAACCGCGGGGCGAGTAGTTACGGTATTTTTGCCAACAAGTGCTGGCCGTCTTTCGAAAGTTATTTCGGGTTCGTGCCATGTTATGTTAATTCGCGTCTTGCTACCCGCGGTATCCCGGTATCCTGCGAGGTTGACATCTACGGCGCATTGAGCGAGTATATAGTGTGTGCCGCAACGGGGCTTCCTGCAACACTGCTCGATATCAATAACACAGTGCCCTGCGACATGATCGAGGAATCGAAAAACCTGATAAAGGATTTCAAGACCACCGATCTTTTCATGGGCTTCCACTGCGGGAATACATCCTCGACCTGCATGAGCAGTTTTTCATTGAAATACCAGCTCATCATGCACCGTCTCATGGAACCGGACAGTGATCCTGACATTACCCGGGGCACTCTTGAGGGTACAATCCGACCCGGCGAGGTGACCATTTTCAGGCTTCAGTCCGACGCCGATACCACTCTAAGGTCATACGCTGCGGAGGGTGAGGTGCTTGACATAGATCCAAGGTCATTCGGAAGTATCGGAGTGTTTGCTGTGAAAGAGATGGGACGGTTTTACCGCCATGTGCTTATCGGGAAGCATTTCCCGCACCATACCGCTGTCGGCTTTAAACACTCGGGCAAAGCGCTTTATGATGCTGTGAAAATGCTTGGTGTGGATGACATCTCGCACAACCGGCCTTCGGGGATTTACTACGGCGATGAGAATCCGTTCGGGTAGTGGATTTCATAATGATAGATAAACGAAAGGGAGGTTTTAAAGTCTATCTTTTTTTATCATCTCTTTTGCAGGATTTTCATTAAGTTTTTATTGCAATGAATATCCCGAACAAATTTATACAAGTTCATTCATTATTTACTGTTACCCAACTGGATTATACAATATAAAATATGTGCAATAACTCTGTACCCTGCTTCGGAGTCACGAATGAAATATCATTACAATGGATAAAACCTGTCCCGAAAAGGGATATCATTTTCAAAATCGTAATGGGTATTTTCCATGAGTCGTAAAAGCGATCTCTTGTAACCCAGATAAGCTTCGAG
>JBHPFF010000015.1:0-36273 GCA_042572165.1 Candidatus Latescibacterota bacterium
AAAAAATCATGGTGTTATCAGCAGAATGGGTAAGCAGAGTCGTTGGCGGGAACTCGCTTTTAGCTAATTTCTTTGCATCATTTGCGGGAGCGTTTATGTATTTCGCAACATTAACGGAGGTGCCGATTCTTCAGGGTCTTATTGGCAATGGTATGGGAAAGGGGCCTGCACTGGCGCTGCTTTTAGCCGGGCCCGCTCTCAGTTTGCCAAACATGCTTGTCATACGCAGTGTGCTTGGAACAAAAAAAACACTGGTATTTGTCTCGTTGGTTATAGTCATGGCTACTGTCAGCGGCATGATATTCGGAGTACTTTGATGAGCATTATGAATAAGATAACAGCAACAATTTCGGGTGTCTTGTTTTTCTTCTTGTTTATAGTACCTTCAGCGGGAATATGTGATGCAAAAAAAGCAAAAGATATTATTGTGCAGGCTATTAACGAATAACCGTACCGTACATCGGCGATTATTATTTCGCGAATGAGAAACACTATTACAAACATGGAGGTTTTTTATGGAAAAAAATCATGGTGTTATCAGCAGACAAACTTTTTTGCAGAAATCCGTACAGGTTGGTGTGGCCGGTTTGACGGCTCATGTGATTTTGGAAGGTTCTGCGGCGGCGCAGGGCAGTGGCACAACCCATAAAACAGTTAATTTTGACACATGGTGTGGTATTGACCGGAAAACGATTCAGTGGAATCCCGTGGTGGATGAATCAAAATGTGTCGGCTGCGGATTATGTGTCGCCACGTGTGGACGCAAGGTGTACCGGTTCGATTTTGAAAACAAAAAATCGAAGGTGGTTGAACCCACTCATTGCATGGTGGCATGCAATACCTGCGCAAATCTGTGTCCTGTTGGTGCTATAAGCTTCTCAAAAGGTGAAATGCCGCGGGAGAAAGCGCAAAAAATCGTTCAGGAACATAATGTAAAACAATTCGCACAAGCTCAGTTGGAGAGCCGTAAGGACGAACTGGCTTACAAACCGAACAAGTGAAGCATCATTTTAAATCACAAGGAAAGAGTATTTATCATGAAACGAAATCTATCGAGAAAAGAGTTTTTTAAGACTACAGCTAAGTATGCTGCCGGGGCAACTGCCGGTATTACGGGTTCAAGCCTATTATCCTTAAACAAAATGAATGCATATGGAGCATCAGAATGGCCTCTAAATTATACAAAACTGGATGTTGAACAATGCAGAAAAGATGCGCATGATCTTTTCTGGTTAGGCGACGGATGCGGCTTCGCTGGTTTTGCTGGAATTGTCAACCCGTTGCAGGCTTTAGCTCAATCGAGTGATCCCATTATGGGTATTCCTCCGGAAATGTTAAAATTTGCGGGTGGTGGAGCTGCCGGTTGGGGCACTTTATGTGGAGCTTTGAATGGAGCATCTGCAGCTATTTGTCTGGTTACAGGTAAGACTGATAATCCGAATTACGGTGCTTTAATAAGTGAACTACTGGGTTGGTATTCTCAAACATCTCTGCCGACTGATGCAAGCAATGACCTTGGATCAACCAGTGCATATTCGGAAAACAAGGTAGCTGAAGAACTTCCTCAACATATAAGTGGTTCTTCGCTTTGCCATGCTTCAGTTACAGGTTGGTGTGAAGCAGCAAAAAACGATACGGCCTATACCGGTGAAACGGGTGTTGATTCTCTTGCTCGAAAAGAAAGATGTGCAAGACTTTCAGGAGATGTTGTTGCTTATGCTGTGCAGATTTTGAACGATGCTAAAGATGGAGCATTTGCAACTCAATATGTTGCACCGACATTAATTGATACATGTAATGGATGTCACGGTTCAAAAGGTATGGAAGCAAATGTAGACTCAAAAATGGAGTGCTCCGCATGTCATGGCGATGATACATATCCACATACCCAGATCATTAGCAAAGTTGAACATGTTGAGGGTAATCCGGTTGCTTACAAGCTGAATCCGAATTTCCCTAATCCGTTTAATCCAACCACGAATATTGAAGTGTCGCTTCCTAAGGAATCCACTGTGAATATTTCTGTATATGATGTTCACGGAAGGTTAGTTAAAGACCTGGTCAATAATCAGTATTATCCTCAGGGAACGCTGATGGTGCAGTGGAATGGTGAAGACCACTTTGGTCAAAAAGTTGCAAGCGGAACCTATTTCTTTAGAGTTCAGACAGGCAGTTTTATTGCATCGAGAAAAATGATGCTGCTGAAATAGTACCAGATTACTAGATGGTATTGAACTCTGGACAAGAAAATAACAGGTGTTCTGTTCATCGGTATAGGAATATATTTATCGCTTGATCATATTTTTGAAATGTTTTTTAATTGCATTTTTTAAATATTGGAGTAATTGAAAATGGTTTTACTTGAAAATATTTCAAAGGGAAAAAGGACTGTCTTATTGATATTGGAAGGTGTCAAAAATATGAGCTAAATTATACGAATTATTTCTTTATCATTACTGTTTTTAGTGAATAGCACGATACTAAAAGCGCAAGATGCATGATATAGCAATACTATGTCCAATAGACTAACTCTTGATCAATGCATAGAAATTGCTTAAAAAACAATCCGGATATTAAAAGAACATTATTTACATATGAAGAAGCCCGGGGGCGCCTTGATATTGTTGCTGGTCAAAGGTGGCCGTCTTTTGGTATAGTTAGTAGTTATTTTCGTAGCCCCTATTATCAGCGTCTTATGCCTCCTCGAAAACCGGGGGGAGCAATCACGTACACATATGGAATTGTAGAAACAGACCTAACTTTTGCAATGCCTCTTTTTAGTGGAGGGAGAATCAAAGGAGAAATTGAATCCGCCGAATATCTTCAAGAATCAGCAAAATACCGCTTAGCGCGTGTACAAAAAGAGCTTACATATGATGTATCCAACGTATATTACAAAATATTAGGATAATAGCATACTGTCAAAACACTCGAATTTTCTTTGAATACATTGAGAGAACATACTAAACAGGTTGAGGCATTAATAGCGGGTAAGAAAGCAGCCAAGGTAGACATGCTGCGTACAGAGGTTCGAATGGCTGATATTGAACAGAAACTGGAAAAAGAAAAGAATTTGTTATCTATCCAACGCAGATTACTAATAAATCTTCTTGGCGTTAAGGAAGACATTCCTACAGTTACTCTTCAAGATACTCTTTCCTTAATAAGTATTGAATTTGACCTTGATGAATTATTATCAAACGCTTATGATAGTCGGGAAGATTATAAAAGTTTTTTAGCAGATGTAAACGCACAAAAAAAGTGTGTAGACATAGCCCGTGCTGGACATTTTCCAACTTTATCGCTACAAGGCTCATTTGGAAAGCGGTGGGTGGTAATTCCCTTCTTTCGAACTTTGTCGCTTCGTTCCTCGGCGCATTCATGTACTTTGCCACGCTGACCGAAGTACCAATTCTTCAGGGGCTACTCGGCAGCGGCATGGGGAAAGGACCCGCGCTGGCGCTGCTTTTAGCCGGGCCCGCTCTCAGTTTGCCAAATATGCTTGTAATACGGAGCGTTATGGGAACGAAAAAAACGATGGTATTTGTTTCTTTAGTTATTATAATGGCTACGATAAGTGGTTTAATCTTTGGAAAACTTTTTGGCCAGGAGAAACCTTTATGAGAAAACTACAGATTCTCGGCACCGGCTGCCCGAAATGCAAGAAATTGACGGAAAATGCGGAGACGGCTGCAAGAGAACTCGGAATTGAATACGAAATCGAAAAGGTTTCCGACATCAAAGACATCATGAATTTCGGCGTGATGATGACCCCGGCGCTTGCTGTAGACAGTGAGGTCAGAGTAGTGGGGAAAGTGGCGTCCGTCGAGGAAATCAAAGAACTAATTCAATAAGGAGGTACAAAATGCCGGAAAAAAATCAAGGATGTGAATGTGTTTCAGCTCCTACTTTAATCTTCCCTTGTTCAGGAGCTGCCGACGTTGGTGAAATCAGCGACCGCATCGCCCGAAGATTATCCCGTGAAGGAATCGTTAAGATGAGTTGTCTTGCGGGGATCGGGGCGCAACTGTCAGGTTTTGTCGAGTCTGCAAAAGCGGCCAGGGTAAATATAACCATCGATGGATGTCCGGTCGCCTGCTCATCAAAAACAATAGAAAACCTTGGACTCGAACCCAAATCATTTGTTTTGACTGATATGGGTCTTGTTAAAGGTAAAACACCCGTCGACGATCACGTGATACAAGAATTGAGCGAAGCGATTAAGAAAACCCTAACCGAGGAAAATGTAAATGCAACAGATAAAAAACCTTTTTCAAAAACCGGTGGCTGCTGCTCGTCGTAAAAAAATACGGGTTTTTTCTCCTTTTCTCGCCATTTATGGCGCATCGTTGATCGTGCTTCTTGTGCTGGCGACCGGGTGCGACACCAGGAATGAAAAAGCCGATACTTCAGGAACAGATAATCCTGAAACCGTTTCACGTTCAGATGAAACTCAGAAGACCATAAATAATAAACAGCAAAAAACGGCGGAAGAGGACAACAGTATTTCAGAAGAAGCACAGAAATCTAGTATACAAGAACAAGCCGGAATCAAGGTAACTTTTGTCGAACTCGGTTCGGTCAACTGCATTCCCTGTAAGATGATGCAGTCCATAATGGATGAGATTGAAAAAGAATACGGAGATGAAGTAAAGGTAGTATTTCATGATGTATGGACAGATGAGGGCAGACCATATGCCGAAAAATACAAAATAAGAGTTATTCCCACACAGGTCTTTCTCGATAAGGACGGTAAAGAATATTTCAGGCATGAAGGCTTTTTCCCCAAGGATGAACTTGTCAGTGTTCTGAAATTGCAGGGGATCAATTAATGATTGTACACCTTTTCAACTGGCTGTACGAGATCATAAATTCAACCCCGGTATTTGCATTAATAGGATCGTTTCTCTGGGGTATTTTGAGCATTATACTGAGTCCCTGCCACCTCGCAAGCATACCTCTTATAGTGGGATTTATCGATAACCAGGGGAGAGTTTCAACAAGACGAGCGTTCATTATTGCATCATTCTTCTCGATCGGTATTTTGTTAACAATTGCTATTATTGGAGTTATTACCGGACTTTTTGGAAGGATTCTTGGAGATATCGGCTCATTTGGCAATTATTTTGTAGCAGTAATATTTTTTCTTGTCGGATTGTACCTTCTCGAAATAATACCGTTACCATTTCTTGGGCAATCAGGACAACCATCATTAAAGAAAAAAGGACTGTTAGCAGCGTTTATTCTCGGGCTTATTTTTGGAATAGCACTTGGACCATGTACATTCGCTTTTATGGCGCCGATGCTCGGGATTGTTTTCACGGTTGCCTCAACAAAACTTTTGTTTGCCATATCACTTATCCTTGCATATGCTTTTGGACATTGTTCCGTGATTATTTTTGCCGGTACATTTACCGGTATTATCCAGAACTATTTGAACTGGAATGAGCGGTCAAAAGGTGCTGTTATCTTAAAAAAAGTGTGCGGCATCCTCGTTCTTCTTGGTGGGATTTATCTTATATACACAGCTCCTTAATACCGTGATTCCCGCCTATATACTTTTAGGTTTAATCTAAAGAATTCCCCGATGCTTGCGTCGGGGTGGTTCGTTGAAAATACTCCGAGCCGCTGTCACTCCGAGCATAGCGAAGAGTCTCTATGAGATTCTTCACTTCGTTCAGAATGACCGTCAAAAAGAGTGATTTTTACGTCGATTATCAACATTTATAGCAAGTATGAAAAGGGCCAAGGGAAAGTTATGTTATTGATACCTCGACCCTTGGGTCGAGGTAGTTAATTTTTTTTATAATAATTTATCAGCAATTTTTTAAAATGTAATTTTCAACATTGAAATCGTAATTATTGATTTTCATAGGAGGAGTTAATTTATGCAACCTGAAACCTGTATTACCAAGCAGCCCAAAGGATTGGGCTTTTTTGAAAAGTACCTGACTGCCTGGGTTGGGCTCTCTATTATAGGCGGAATTCTGCTTGGGAAAGTCGCTCCCAGATTGGCACAAACACTGGATGGTATGGCTATCTCGGTTAATGGCGCACCTGTGGTTTCAATCCCCATTGCAGTTTGCCTCTTCTTCATGATGTATCCGATTATGGTTAAGATTGATTTTGGAAAAGTCATTAAAGCCGGCAAATCAGGCAAGCCGGTTTTTCTTACCCTGTTTGTCAACTGGGCGATTAAACCTTTTACAATGTATGCCATTGCCACACTGTTCCTCGGCGTATTATTCAGGGGATTTATCGGTCCCGAAGCAACCGACCTGGTCAAGATGCCGTTCGGGCTGGATTTATCACTCGGAGCCTCTCATGGCGCCGGCACGGTAGTAATGCATGAAGGCATAAAAATGCTCGAAGTACCGTTATGGCGCAGTTATCTCGCAGGTTGTATTCTTCTCGGTATAGCGCCCTGTACGGCAATGGTTCTTGTCTGGGGCTACCTCGCACGAGGAAACGACGGCTTGACACTGGTCATGGTGGCGATCAATTCCCTGACAATGTTAGTACTTTATGGTGTATTGGGCGGCTTTTTACTCGGTGTCGGCCGACTGCCCGTTCCCTGGCAGGCACTGTTACTGTCAATCGCAGTCTACGTCGCTCTCCCTCTGGTAGCAGGATATTTCTCACGTAAATGGATTATCAGGGCTAAAGGCGAGAACTGGTTTAAGGAAAAGTTTCTCCACATTCTCACACCTGTTACAATTATAGCGCTATTGATCACCCTGGTACTGCTGTTCAGTTTCAAAGGCGAAGTGATCCTCGGCAATCCGCTTACCATTTTATGGATAGCAATCCCATTGTTCATTCAGACAATATTTATTTTCAGCCTGGGCTATACAGCCGCGAAGGTGCTGAAGTTTAATTACGAAGATGCGGCTCCTGCCGCTTTGATAGGAGCTTCCAACCACTTTGAAGTAGCCATCGCAACGTCCACTATGCTGTTCGGGCTTTCGTCGGGAGCCGCCCTGGCGACAGTTGTAGGCGTACTCATCGAGGTACCGGTGATGTTGATGCTGGTGAAAATATCGCTTCTAACGAGGGAATGGTTTAATTAAGAATAAAATCCAATGTAGACTATTATATTTAAAATGGAGAAGAATGGAGTTTAATGTCACGGCTCAGTAGCGGGAAAGAAGCTCAACATAATTCCCGACTGTATGCATGGAATTGTTATGTGCTTATTTTCTTTCTTTAAAGCATTCTGCGTAATTCTTCTATACTAAAAGCGGGATCGCGAGAATGTATCACAGCATGACAATTAGGACAGACTGGTCGTAAGTCTGTGATAGGATTAATCTCGTATTCGCCACCTATTTCCGTTAAAGGAATCATATGATGGACGTGAATTATGCTCTTTGCAATCTCACCATATTTCTCCTCAAAGTTAAATCCGCAAACATGGCAACTCTGACCGTAGTGGTTTAGACATTTGGCTCTGGCATCCCTGCTACGCTCATATCTCGTCAGTTCTATTGTTCTCGCTTTACCTTCAAAGTATACATTCCGCTCTCCAACTCGGGGCGCTGGTCCTGGAGGTATGTATTCTATACCATCAAAGACTACCTGAACATAGCCAGGAATTGCGGCAATACCTTTCGGAACATTAAGGTGTTTTCCATGCTGTAAGTCCGGACAGCTCAGGTATTCTTCCGCTGTTTTGAAAACGATGTATCCTTTCGTATCGAACAAAGCGCCCGGAAAAACTTTGAGCTTATGATACCAACATCCAGGTTCGTTGTAGAGCGCATGCTCCGCCCCTACTTTCCACCGTTGATTTAGCTTTTTTCCTGTTTTCATATTTTTTGATTCATAACGCTCAAACTCAACCGCCAGTTAAGCTGATCAGCTAGAGTGAATTTTTATGCCTCCCTATCTATATAATTACTCAAATTCCTTATTGGAGGTCTGGGCTAAGTGAACTGATGTGTCGAAGGCGGCTTCATTTGCCGTTGCTTTCTACAATCAAACTTTAAAATATTGCACAGAACCTTGGTGGTCAGGTACAACCGCTGGTTAGATGCGATCATCTAATACATATAATAACAAACTTGCAAGATATATTTGATGTCTTGCTCTTAAATCATCTATCACGATATTCTCGTGAGCCTTTGGATTCCTGATTCCAGTCATAGCGCCAGCGAATATTTGCATATATCCTCTTTGTATGTTCTTACCTGTCTCAGTCGATAGATCATCAAGACTTATTATCGGCGCATCTGGCGAAAATGCTTTATTCATCAATGCTACCCCATCATATTCGACACCCGTCTTTTTTTTGACTATCTTTTTCACAGTATTATTTACTTCCTTTAAGGCAGACTCTACAGCATCGGCGTAATGCCCACTTTTGTATCTTTTTTCGGCTACATCACGTACTTTTGTGTGTATGTCATTCCAAAACGAAGTAGATTGTATATTGCAAGTTTCAGTTTCATCTTCACCCAAATTAGATAATACACCTATGGTTTCCTCGATCATATCAATAATCTCTTTTGTCATATCATAAATGTTATACGGCTTTTGAAATATCATTGAAAATGGATCTATGTCTCTCATTATCATGCCAACAGTACCGGGAGGCGGTTGTAAAGTCATTATCTTTGCACATCCGGCCTTTTGTACAATTCGCTGTACATTACCCTTTTTTTTGTTAATGTGAGAGCGTAGCTTATCACGATCTTCTGTGAAAAAAGACCTCTGCCATTCCTGCAGAGCCTTTATGAATTCCTCAAGGTCTTCTATTTCTTCCTTTTTGGTCATGCTCTTATCCAATTACTTTCTATGCATTTAACTATCAATTAACTTAAAAATCATGAATTTATTATTCTTTCTTGAATATTCAAATCTTCATTCATTACCCAATATAGTCTTTTTCTCTTCACTGTCAATTATTATAAGCATTTAAAATAATCAATTGTCTTAATAAGAACGCTTGAACCGGCTTTCTTTACTCTCTCTTTTCACACAAAAAAAGACTCAGCAGTATCTGGATGAGTCCTTGATTTTTTCGGGAGAGTTTTTGGGGATTAATCCACCCCGCCCAGCGTCGGTCATGTATCGTAAACTTCGGCAAGCTGCGGCACACCGTTCCGGAGAGAGCAATCCCCGATACCGCTGTTTTCCTGATGCAGAGAGATTGTGGATGACAGGGTGTTTAAAGGGCTTGCATGGAGTTGATGGATAAGTTACTTTGAATATTCTACCGAGTGTGCAAACTTTTTCTTATATGTGGGAATTATGAAAAAAATAACAAGAATTCATTTCAGCATTTTTACTCTGATATTTGGAATATCAGTTTTAGTACCAGATATTATAAATGCAGAAGATATTAAGCTTATTATTCGTGGAGATGATTTGGGAAGTACCCAAGGATCACTAGTTGCTTTTGAAAGAGCTTTTAATGAAGGTGTATTAACATGTGCTTCAATACTAACAGTTGCCCCATGGTTTGAAGGGGCTGCTGAGCTTTGTATTAGAAATCCAGGCTGGAGTGTAGGTGTTCATCTTACACTTGTAGGTGAATGGCGTGGATATAGGTGGAGACCAGTACTTCCTTGGGATAAGGTGTCTTCTTTAGTGGATGAAGATGGTTTTTTTTATAGCAATCACGATGAACTTTTTGCCCAAAAACCAAAACTTGAGGAGATAAACTCCGAATTAAGAGCACAAATAGACTTTGCTCTAAAAAAAGGTATAAAAATTCAGCATATAGATATGCACTACATGTTGGATGATAGTTATCCAGGATTTATTGAAGTTTTAAATAAAATAGCTCACGATTACAACCTCCCAATATCAGGTAAGTTAGAAGAAAAATCTATCGGTATTTTTGCAGTACCGATTGAACAAAAATTAGAGAATGCAGTAAAAATGCTGGAGGAACTAGAATCCGGTTTATATTTATGGGTGTGCCACCCTGGAATAGATTCACATGAACAGAGAGCCCTCGTACATTCTTTTCAATTCGTAAGAAATATTGAATCAAATGTTGGCGCCGCACGAACAGCGGTATTACAGATAATTACCAGTGATGAGGTGAAATCAGTCATTAAAAAAAAGGGCATAAAATTAACTGATTACAAGGAACTATGGAAAAACAACAAACATTAGGAATTAATAAAAATCTTAATCATCTAAGAATCTTATGCTGTATTGCGAGACCGTTGTGCTTCCTGCCGGCTAGTGCTGTCCGGAGAAATTTGCTTGAGTGAAACCTCTTACTCGCCTCTGAAAATCACAGCCCCTGAAAATGTTTGCGAATCATTTTCTTGTAAAATAAAGCAACATAAAAATATGCTTCTTCAAAGGATTTTTTACATTTCCCCTTGATGTTTTTCCACTTTTCCCCTATGGTACATTTGTTATTTTCGATGAAATTTCTTATTCAATTTTTCAAAAGAGGCAAGATATGAAAAATCCGGTAAGATTCCCGATGATTGTATGTTTCATACTTATTACCATGGTGTTTGCCCATTCCTCCCCGGGAAGTGACAGTTTGACCAGCGAAGTGAAGATGTATAATAACTTACCCGCACTTTTTGTAAACGGCAAACTGCACAGCCAGATGATCTATTTTTGCAGGATTGAGGATTATGAGGATGGGCTGAAAGCCGGATTTCCCATTGTTCAGATACCTTTAGGTTTCGGTGTCAAAGCCCCTCCCGGGGTAGAAACAGGTTCCACCGATTGGAGCAATCCCGATTTGTATGATTTCACGAGGGCGGATGCGGATATTGAGGCGATTCTAAAAATGAACCCGGATGTTCTGCTTCTGCCGCGTTTCAGCTTTTCACCCGGAGAGTGGTGGTTCACTGCTTTTCCGGATGAGATTGCATTACGGCATGACGGCCGCCATGTTGGGGTGGATGACGGTCAAAAATACCCATCGTATGCATCGGAGAGCTATCGGAAAATATCAATCGGTGCATTACAGGCGTTTATAACTCATATTGAGAGCAGGTACGGCGATAGTATCCTGGGTTATCAGGTGTGCAACGGGCATTACGGCGAATGGTTCTCCTGGAATATTTTCTCAGATGTTCACTCGCGGCCAAGGACAGGGCTTGCCGAGTACAGCCCGGCGATACAGGAAGCATTCAGGAAGTGGCTGAGGGAGAAGTATCATGACAACCGTGAGGAATTCGCCCGCGCCTGGGGAAATACTTTCCTGACATTTGAAAGCGCCGCTATTCCAACCGAGGAGATGCGCAGGAATCCGCACCACGGGATTTTCTTTGATCCGTCAGTCAGCCGCCGCGTTCCAGACTATTTCGAATTCTACAATGACCTGGTCTCCGATGTGCTTCTTGAGCAATGCCGCACGGTGAAGGATGCATGCGGGAGAAGAAAAATCGTCGGCGTATTCTACGGTTATCTCTGGACCAATTACCCGCATGTAAGCATGAACCACAGCGGTCACCTCGGTTTTGCAAGGGTACTGCGCTCACCGGATATTGACTTTATTGCCAGTCCTTACTCCTACGACAATCGTTATGTCGGCGGGTTCAATGATGCACAGACTCTTCCCGAATCAATAGCGCTTCATGGTAAACTTTATATTAATGAGGTTGACACGGAAACTCACCTCCAGCAGCGTCAGTGGCGATGGAAGCCCTCACTTAACAATCCTCGCACTTTTGAAGAAACCCGCGGCTTGCTTATCCGTGATTTTGCCTGCTCATTTGCCAGAGGTGTTGGCATCTGGTATATGGATCTTTTGCGTAACATGTACAGCGATCCCGATATTATACGGCTCTTTTCTCAACTGTTAGAACTCGATGCAAAATATCTTGAGATAAATAAAGAACATGATCCCGAGGTGGCAGTTGTCATTGACGACAAGAGTTATACCTATTTCACCGATGGCGAACCTTTTTTACAGGCATTGATGAATGTACAGAAAAGCTGGGAACTGGCGTATATGGGTATGCCTTTCGATACAATTCTTTTAAGTGATCTTGCTGAGAACTGGACAAGGAATTACAAGTTTTATATTTTTCTGAATACTTTCAGGGTTACACCTGAGCAGCGCGAAGCTCTTCACGGGCAATTCCAACGCACACATGCCACGGTTCTATGGGTATATGCTCCGGGATACATTGATCAGAACCTTTCCGTTGAGAACATAAAGGCGCTTACCGGAATCCAGCTTTTTGAACATGACACTCCGGGAGAGCTCCGTGTGGAGATAACCTCATTCGACCACCCGTATACAGGATCGCTTCCGCGGAGGGGAATGTCGTACGGGACGGATGTCAATGTCGCAACGATCAAGCCGTTTTTCGACCAGCATTTATATTTGAAAGATCCTGTGGAGCCATCCCGTGATCTAACTGGTTTCAGCATCTGCCCGCGTTTTACCGGTTTTGATTCGGATGCGGCTGTATTGGGTCACCTGACCGGACTGAATCAGCCGGGACTGCTTGTCAAGGAACTGGACGGCTGGACATCGGTGTATTCCGCCGCACCGATTGTTCCTGCAGCCATCCTCAGAAACATCGCACGTGATGCCGGATGTCATGTGTACAGTGAGGCAAACGATGTAATATATGCCAACAGGAATTTCCTGGCTGTCTACTCGCCCTCAGGCGGTGAACGCATCATTCACCTGCCGCGCAAAGCCCGTGTTATAGATATGCTGGAGGATAAGGTTATCGCAAAAGGTGCGGAAAAGTTTACCCTTTTCATGAATGACAACGAAACAAGGATTTTTTTACTTGAAGAATAAATGTTTGAATTTGTTCACGTAATTCATATACCGGAGAGGAAACACCATGAATAATCGTTGTTTTCGCATACTGATTTTTCTCCTGACAGGTATGCCGGTTATCTTTTCATCGGCAGCGGTTCCTGCGGATGATGCAGTGGAAAAATACTCCGTGAAACGTGTCACTGGTACTATCAAAGTTGACGGCATCCTGGACGAAAATGACTGGAAACGTGCGAAGGAAGCTCCAATGAAAGATGTAAATACCGGGAAGGACGTTCCATCAAAAACGACAGTCAGGCTCCTCTGGGACGACGACTTTTTTTACGTTGGTTTTTACGGCGAGGATAACGATGCATGGACTACACTCATGAATCGTGACGACAACCTGTGGGAAGAGGAAGTTTTCGAGATATTCATCGATCCCGAAAACAAGGGACACACTTATTACGAAATAAACATCAATCCGGCTGACAACATCGTCGATCTATTCGTCACCAATGGCGGTGAATCCAGGCGCGGGATATTCACCAGCATGAAAGGCTGGAATTTCAAGGAAATAAAGCATGGTGTGTTCGTAGAGGGTGACGGTATAAGGGAAGGCACGCGAGACAGGTTCTGGACTGCTGAAATTGCCATTCCTTTCGATGAGCTGTGGATAGCGCCCTTTACTCCGCCTGAGGACGGTGACATGTGGCGTATGAATTTCTTCAGGATCGAGCGGGGAAAATCGGATGATCCCGGGGACGACTGGCGGGCCTCCTTCAGTCCGACCATGGGGCTTGGCTTTCATATCCCCTGGAGATTCGGGAAGATCTATTTCAGGAAATAATTTCCTGACGCAGAGCCTTATGCATCCTGGTACAACCGGTTTTCATTTTCCGATGGACACAAGCGCAAACAATAAACCGATGATAGCAAAAACCACCCCGACCGACACTGTAAAACCGACGATATCGGTAGTATTCCACTTATCAAATTCCCACTGTGAGCCGGGGAATAATTTCATATGATCAAAACGATCCGGATGAGAGTACGATTCTGCCAGCTCCTTTGTATCGGCATCACGGTCTGCCAGTACGGGTGTTTTCATCTTAACATAAAACCTGTCGAGCCGTTTCTTATCATCAGGTCTGGTCAGGAGGGCAACAATAACGAGGATTGTAAACGGCATAATTATCTTTATCAATATCCGTATGGTCTCATTCAGGGCATATGGGTTTTTTGTCAGGTCACATCCCAGCTTGTCAAATACCAGCAGTTCCAGGTTGAGGGAGCCGTTTCCGACAATCTGGCCGTTTTCACTTTTCTTGATTCCCTGACTCCAGAAAACAGCTTTCTGTTCAAGTACAAATGTTTTTTCAAACACCTGCCCAAGTTTCAGGGGCACAGGCCGTGAGGCCCCGATTTTTTCGGAAGCCTCGAGCCTGTCCCAGACAAGGATTTCCTTCTCGCGTTTCACAATATCCATCTCGCGAACAGTATAGGTGCGTACCATCGGTTCGGGATTTGTCATTTTGAGAAGATTCGGATTGGTTTTCAGCCCCGGAATTACAAGTGGAAGAGAAATGGGCAATATAAAGAATGCAAACATTGCACTGAGGATTGAGGACCATGCGGCAATTCTATTCACTCTCCTCCATTTCATCCCCAGCCAGAAGGATGCCGCAAGCATTGTGTTGAACTCCCATATGAATTTCATCAACTGCAATATCGTATCAAACCGGGTGGCAATCAGCGCGCCGCCTATAACCACGACCGCTCCCATAAAACGGCCAACACGGACATAGTGACCTTCGCTTCTTTCAGGGGAAATGAGTCTATAGATGTTCTTGGTTAAAAGGCTGGAAGACGTGATCATCAGGCAGTCGGCAGTAGACATCAGCGCGGCAGTGAGGCTGGCGATCATGAGTCCGACAAGACCGAGTTTTAACGGTCCGAGCAGGTCAAGTGTAGCGTAGCCCCATACAAGATCAGGATCATGAACGGATTCACTGTACAACACAATTGCCGAAAGAGCAAATATCCCCCAGAAAACGGTACAGAAACGTTTCATAAATGTGCCTAAAACGAATCCGAATCGTGCTGTATATTCATCCCGGGCAGAACCGGTAGCCACAAGCATATTCGGTTGTACTGTGGAATTTAGAGTACCCAGAATGGCAATTGAGATAATGTAGTACCAGGTGAAATCTATTGCGGATGGCGAACCGAATATTTCGAAGTCCGACTCCGGGAGAGTATTATGTATCGTGCGAAACGCATTAAAAAAACCTTCCCCGCCGTAAATTGTATTGATCTTTGCCCATCCGATAGGTAGTAGAATAAAAGTTAAAAACAGTATAAATATTCCCTGTATCGTATCCGATATGAATGCTGCTGTCAGCCCTCCGGCAACCGTGTAAATCAATACAATCAAACATACGATCCAGATCAGGGCATCCTTGTTTAAATGGGAAAAGACTTTCCGGGGTTTCAAAAGCTGAAGCTCTTTCAGGCGGGCTTTCCGGGCATCGTCAAGCGAAAGATAGTCCTCCTGTCTGAGTTTGCTCAATTCATCTGCGAGGTTGTATTCGCGGATCTCTTCATGTGTAAACTGGTCTGCAGTTTTGGGAGTAATCGCGAGAATTGTTTTGCTCATGGCACTGAAACCTATCGAAAGGTATGCCATCATCATTATTGAGCCGAGAATGGCATAGGTCGCAGCCATCCGTCTGGAACCGTACCGCTCCTCGTAAAAATCCCCCAGGGTGAGAAGACGCAGGCGGCGCATCCACGGCGATACCATCCAGTAAAGCGGTGTCGCCGGCAGATATATCAGGGCACTCCATATTCCAGATGCCCCGTTTGTGAATGTGGTGGTAACAGTGCCCACACAGTGATCGGCTGAGGTGCTTTGTCCAAAAGCCGCAAAAGTCTGAATGACCTTGCCGAATCTCCTGCCTCCGAGAAAATAATCCTCCTGGTTTTTTATCCTTCGCATCGACCATAAACCGATGCCTATCATAACCAGAAAGTACGCAATGATTACAACGATATCGATAAGCGGGAGTCCGAACATTGTAATTTCCGTGGTGTTATTTTAATACAGAATACCGGTATGTCATAGTAACAGTGTATGTTCAACCAGTATATACATCAAAAAAACTTCTGCACAACGATTTTTTCATTAAAACTGAAATGTATTAATAAAAGAATTACAGGACAGTTTGTGTTTTTCCATGATTATTCGCCTTGACTTTAAAAGAACAGTTCAGGAAATTAATAACTAAACTTTGGCAAAATGAAGATTTGTTATGATTTATCTTATTTTTCAATAACTCACCCCTCGGTCCCCTCTCTAATATTAGAGAGGGGATGACCACCCAGCCAGTTACCCCTCTATTGCAGGGCAAGAGAGGGAGCGCAGCGGAGAGCCGCGAAGCGCGAGGGGGTTAGGGGGTGAGTTTGGGGAAGGGTTGATGGGATTAGATAAAAAAAGTAAAAATTCAAAAATTGCCAAAGTTTAATTAATAATTATAAATCCGTTGGAGAAAAGCAAATCAAATGACGAGGCAGACATTCGATTACAACGCTGCTGATGCTCAGGCAACCCCTGTGGAACCGGTTTCACCCGAATCGTTTGATTTTAAGGCGTATGAAGATTATGAATCTTCACTGCTTGAGAAATGCAGTTCATTCAGGAATGCTGAGTCGGGGGTAATGGTCTACCGCAGAATGCGCGTGGGTGAGGTCTATGCGGGCGGCTGCAGGGATATGAGGCGCTCACTGGAACTTCAGCTCGGTGCGCTAAAGAAGAGTATTCTGTTCAAAGCGGATATTCCCAACTTTATCGAACCCTGGTACGGTATCGGTACTGTTGCAAGCGCCTTCGGGATCGAATATACATGGAAAGAGAACCTGGCTCCGGCAGTAAAACCACCATTCAGATCAGTAAAAGATGCGCTTGATTATCCGGCAGTTCCGGTAGCAGGGACACCAATCGGAAAGCACACTGTCGAAATGATCGATTACTTCCTGGACAGAACAGGCGGCCGTCTGCCCATGTCATCGACAGACTCGCAGTCACCCTTGAATATTTCGACGTACATAGTTGATATCAGCAGCTTTTTCATGGAAATGTTTGATAATCCGGAGGGTGTGAAAACGCTTTTAGATCGTGTTGCTGATCTATACATAGACTTTTCACACAAACAGATCGAGCTTATCGGCGAGGCTCTGGTCCTGCCCGGTCATGGGTTTGCATCCTGCCGCTGTTTCGAGGGTATGGGATTCAGTGACGATAACATGCTTATGCTTTCCGGTAAACACTACCTCGAATTCGCAACGCCAGCCCTGGAAAAAGCGGGGAGGGATTTTGGAGGAATTGCCTTTCACTCCTGCGGTGATTGGTCGGACAGGATCGACACGGTAAAGAAGATCGCCGGTCTGCATAGAATTGACGGGGCTTTTTCACCTGCAACCGATCCTTCTCCCAACCCGCCGGAACCTTTCTCGGAAGCTTTTGTAAACACACACATCGTAGTCGATGCCAGAATTGTCGGCGATCCGGATGATGTTGCCGGGGTGGTGAAACACTTGTGGAAACCGGGGATGAAACTGGTTGTTGTCACATACTGCCAGACTCCCGAGGAACAGGCAGTTGCTTACGAACGTATCCACGAGATATGCAGGATCTGAAAAATCCGTACCCCCTTAATGTCCAAATTTATTTTTATCAGCAAATTACGAAATAGTGTGTTCCTTGCGAAATTTATCAGGCATGTTTATATTTGATCGCATAAAGATTTAGAATATTGGGGGGTATGATAGATACGGGGAAAAAACTGAAAATTTTGTTTCTCTGCACGAAGAACTCATGCCGCAGCCAGATGGCTGAGGGATGGGCTCACAGTCTTAAAGACGGTGTGGTTGACGTCTGGTCGGCGGGTACAGAACCGGGTGATATTGATCCGCGCGCCGTTCTGGTAATGAAAGAGGCCGGTATCGATATTTCAGGTCAGTATTCCAAACATGTGAATGATGTGATGGATATCGAGTTCGATTATGTCGTGACAGTCTGCGGGCATGCCTATGAAAACTGCCCTTATTTCCCGGGAAAGACCAGGATAGTCCATGTCGGTTTTAATGATCCGCCGAAGCTTGCTGAACATGCCAAATCCGTGGAAGAAGCTCTTGATCATTACCGCCGTGTCAGAGATGAAATCAGGTTATTTGTTGAACGGCTGCCGGATATTCAGTTGAACGGGAATACCAATGCATAAAAACATTAATTCTCATACGCATTATAGTGAGAGCCGTCACGACCGGTCACACCATTTAAAAAGTCACGGCGAGTTACGGGCTCTGACAAGGCGGCGGCTCTGGATAGCACTTGCCATTAATGCATGTTTTCTTTTCCTTGAGGTTGCCGGAGGTATTCTCACAAACAGCCTGGCACTTCTTGCCGATGCGGGTCATATGCTGACCGATGTGGCGGCGCTTGTGCTGGCTATTTTTGTTTCCACTCTGGCTGAACGCTCACCCAATCCGCGGCGTACCTATGGCCTTCTCAGGGCGGAAGTACTGGGAGCTTTTATCAACGGTGCAGCCCTCGTTGTGATCGTGGGCATGATTTTCTGGGAAGCATGGCGAAGGTTCGGGAGAACGCCGGAAGTTGACGCTCCACTGATGTTGGTTATCGCCGTTTTAGGTCTTGCTGCGAACGTGGGAAGCGCATGGGTGCTTTACGGCAGCCGTAATGAAAACGTGAACCTGAAGGGAGCATTCCTTCACATGTTTGCCGATGCTCTCGGTTCGGTTGGAGCCATTACTGCAGGTGTGGTCATCTGGACGACAGGCTGGATGATGATCGATCCCATTGCGAGTGTTGTTATCGGCGCATTAATCCTTTGGAGCAGTTGGGGACTTATCATTCAGACAGTTAACATCCTGCTTGAAGCAACACCGGAAGATATAGACTACAGCGATGTCAAAACGGCGCTTCTGGATATAGAGCATATCACTGATGTCCACGACCTTCACATATGGACCATAGCATCCGGTATACCCTCCCTGAGTGCTCATATCAGCCTGGAACCTCACTGCAGCGATACCACTCACTGGCAGGAATGTCTGAAAAATGCACAGGACATGCTCCGCGAGAGATTCGACATAGAGCACTCGACACTGCAGTTTGAACCCCAGAACTTCAAACGTGACAAACGACTGATCTGAAAGAAACCAAAAGTTGGTGTAAATAATGAGATGATAAAATATTTTCAGGATATATAATAATAAAATGAGAATATAATGCTGTGTTATACTACACATTCAGTGGTTGTTCAAAAATATATCATCGAAACTGTCAAAAAAACTTGACTTATTTATTTTAAATATATAAATTATGTGTTCCTTATAAATATAAATCATCAATTAATATTAACGCACGGGTTTGGAAAAATTTCTGTAAAAAAATGACAGCAAATATTCAAAACGTACCCTGTGTATAATTTGTTCCGGGTGCGTTTTTTGTATATGAAAGAAAGGTTCAAGAATGATCGTAACCTATCCGGATGGCGATACAAAAGAATTTAGTGAAAATTCAACATTCATGGACGCTGCCATGGAGATTAGCGAGGGTTTTGCGAGAAAAACTGTCGCAGCCGAGGTTAATGGTTCCCTGTATGATCTATCATGCAGTATCCCCGGTGATGTGTCGGTTAAATTTGCTACGTTTGCTGATGAGAAGGGGCGGAATGTTTACTGGCACTCGACTGCACATGTTATGGCCGCTGCGGTTAAGCGTCTTTTCCCTGATGTGAAGGTTACTATCGGGCCTGCCATTGATGACGGTTTCTATTATGATTTTGATATAAAAAAGCCGTTCACTGAAGACGATCTTGTAAAAATAGAAGCCGAAATGAAAGCAATCACCAGGGAGAACGATGAATTTGTGCGTGAGGAGATCAGCAAGGCAGAAACCATTGATCTTTTCACCAAAGAGGGGGAGACCTATAAGGTTGAGCTTGCTAAAGATATTGAGGATGATCAGGTAAGCCTCTATAAACTCGGAGAGTTTGTCGATCTCTGCCGCGGACCCCATGTTCCCCTTGCAGGCCGGATTAAAGCGTTTAAACTGTTAAGCACTGCAGGTGCTTACTGGCGCGGGGACGAGCGGAAGCCGATGCTGCAGCGGATTTACGGTGTCTCGTTTCCCGACAAGAAGATGCTCAAGGCACATCTCGAGTGGCTCGAAGAGGTTAAAAAGCGTGACCACAGAGTGCTCGGTACCAGACTCGATCTGTTCAGTGTCGACGAGGAAATTGGCAGCGGTTTTATTCTCTGGCACCCAAAAGGAGCTGTTATCCGGGATGTCATCGAGGATTACTGGCGCAGTGAACACCGCAGGCGCGGCTACGATCTTGTCTTTACACCGCATGTCGCCTCTGAAAGGGTTTACAGAAGGTCAGGTCATCTCGAGAACTATTCCGAGTACATGTATGCGCCTATGGAAATTGATGGTATGCTGTATTATGTGAAGCCGATGAACTGCCCGGCACATATTAAAATTTTCCAGTCCCGATTACGTTCCTACCGTGATCTTCCCATAAGGCTCTGTGAGCTTGGAACTGTTTATCGGTTCGAGCGTTCCGGAGTATTGCATGGAATGCTGAGAGTCCGGGGATTTACCCAGGATGATTCGCACATTTTCTGCACACCCGGGCAGACTGTTGATGAGGTTAGGGATGTGCTTGATTTTGTGCGTGACATTATGGATGTATTCGGATTTGAATTTGAGGCTTACCTGTCGACGAGACCTGAAAAGTCCCTGGGAGATGACATATCCTGGGAACACGCTATCGAGGCTCTTAAAAAGGCTTTGGAAAAAACGGAGATACCCTATAATATTGATTCTGGCGAGGGAGTATTTTACGGTCCCAAGATAGATATCAAACTTAAAGATGCTCTCGGAAGATTGTGGCAGGGACCCACAATTCAGGTAGATTTTAATCTTCCAAAACAATTTGATATCAATTATATTGGTAAGGATGGCAGTGAGCATAAGGTGGTCATGATTCACCGGGTTGTCCTGGGTTCCATGGAACGGTTTATCGGGGTGCTTATCGAACATTACGGTGGTGCGTTTCCGGTTTGGCTCTCTCCGGTTCAGGCTGTCGTACTCCCGATAACCGATGCACAGCACGATTATGCGCGTATGCTGTTCGACCGGATGAAAGGAACCGGCCTCCGGGTTAAATTGGACGACCGTAACGAAAAAGTGAACCGTAAAATACGTGATGCCGAAGAAATGAAGATTCCCTACATGCTCATTGCGGGCAAGAAAGAGGTTGATGAGGGCACGCTTTCAGTGAGAAAACACACTCACGGTGATATAGGTGTAGCCCGGGCAGAAGATATCATTGCTCGAATTAATAAAGAGAACGACGATAAAGCTTTATAATAATAAATGTAAAAAAGAGGGGGTGTTCCTATTAACGATAAGCATGTGAGAGTGAATGAGCAGATTCGCACTGCGGAAGTGAGGTTGATTGATAAGGATGGAAATCAGATAGGCATTGTGCCTATAGAAGAAGCTATGAATCATGCTGGCGATGCTGGGTTTGATCTGGTTGAGGTTTCCCCGAACACCGCTCCTCCGGTTTGTCGTATCATGGATTATGGAAAGTACCGTTACGAAATAACCAAGCGCGCCAAACTTACACGGAAAAACAGGCATATCATTCATGTAAAAGAAATTAAGATGAGATGTGAAATTTCGGATCATGATTTTAATTTCAAAATAAACCATGCAAAAGAGTTTTTTAAACGCAAAGACAAGGTAAAGTTCACCATCGTTTTCAGGGGACGCGAGATACTGCATAAAGACCATGGTAAAGCTCTTTTGGACAGAATCATCGAAACCCTTCAGGACATTGCGGCAATTGAAAGTGAAATTCGTTCGGAAGGTCGTAATCTTACCATGACTATGACCGCTAAATAAATGATTAATAATTTTCACTTTCCATCAAAGAGTAGTTCTCTTCCTATTGTATAAATAAACTACTGGAGAGATAAATAATTGAAAGGATAGAAATATGCCCAAGATGAAAACAGTTAAAGCTGCTGCAAAACGTTTCGGGAAAACCGCCACCGGGCGTATCAAACGCAACAAAGCGTTTGCGACGCATCTTATGAAGAATAAGAATTCCAAGCGTAAACGCAGCTACCGTAAGTCGGTGCTGGTGGACTCGGCGGATACTAAACGAATAAAGAAAATGATTTAGTTTGTGGAGGAATTATAGATGTCCAGAGTTTCTAACAGTGTTGCATCAAGAAGAAGAAAAAAGAAGATAATCAAGTTAGCCAGAGGATATCGCGGCGGTCGATCCAAGCTATACAAAACTGCGAAAGAATCTGTTGAGCGCGGACTGGTCTATTCATACATAGGTCGAAGAGAACGCAAACGTGATTTCCGCAGTTTATGGATTGTCAGGATAAATGCTGCTGTACGCCGGCATGGTGTCAGCTACTCGGTGTTCGTCAATGCTTTATCCAAAAGCGGCATTAAACTTAACCGTAAGATACTGGCAGATCTTGCTGTGCAGGACAGTATTGCTTTCAAGGCAGTTTTGGACACGGCCATGTCCGGAGTATAAAGCCCGGGATAGTACGCTATCCGGACCCCCTTGAATCAAAGTTCTCTATTTGTCAGATATTTAGGAAAAATAGAAGATTTTATTAATTTATACAATAATGTTTTTCTTGACAAATCTGAAGTAAAACCTTAAAATGATAAGTGAGTCAATCGGAAGTATTAGCTCACTTGCTCATTACTATATTGCCCGCATATTCAGAGGCTGCAGGCAATCGCACACAAACTATGGAATATCTTGACAAGTTAGAATCTTGCATTAATACTTTAATTAATGAAAATAAAAAGCTCCGAGAGGAAAGGATTGGAGTCTCTCAAGATACAGATAATGTACAGGAAGATCTGAAAGAGGCAAAGAAAACAATAAAAGAATTACAATTGAATATCGAGAATGTGGGAAAGCCCTCACAAAGACAGGATGGGCTGGAGGCTAAAAAAAAGGAAATTATAGCATATATACGATTTATTTTATCTAAACTGGATCAATTAAATAACATAAATATCACGAACGATCAAGGTTGAAAGTATTTATTTCTCTGTTTTAAAAAGATCATGACAGAATCCTATAAAACGACATTAGTAAGAATTATGGGTGAAGAATATCCCATTAAAAGTGATGCAAATTCAGATTATTTGCAAAAACTGGCTCGTTATGTGGAAGAGAAAATAATAAGTTTATCCTCTAACAACAAATTCCCTCCGCGATTGAAAAGTGAGATTCTTGCAGCTCTGCTTATCGCGGATGAATATTTTACTGAAAAGCAAAAAAACATAGAAACAGAGAATAAAATCAGAGAACTAACAGCATCTGTCGAGGCTTTAATTGACGATAAGCTTTTAATAGAGCCTTGATGTTTTTGTGTAACTTTATTATTGTAAAAGTTCCTTTTTCTTTTAACCATCGTTCGTTATTTCAGCGGGTTCATTAATAACCCGTTTCTGAAATGTGCGATGGTTTTTTTATAGGACTGTTCAGCAGTCATCCAATAGGGAGGAACTGAAATGTCAACGATAGATATAACGGTAGTTGTAAGTGTAATTGTTGCTCTGGTGATTGCTTTGGGAGTTTATATCCTCGGGTGGATTACAGCAAACAAGATTAACCAGTCCAAGATGCGAAATGCGGAAGCATACGCAAAGAAAATCATCGAAGATGCCGAGCGTGAAGCCGAAAATAAGAAAAAAGCTGCTCTCCTTGATGCAAAAGACGAGTGGTACCGTGAACGAAGTAAATTCGAAAGGGAAACCATTGAGACACGGCAGGAAATTGAACAATCCGAAAAAACCCTTTTGGATCGTGAAAGAAAACTGGATAAAAAAGTTGATATTCTAAACTCAAAAGAGCGTAATATCCTTATCAAAGAACGTGAGATTGTCGCAAAAGAAAAGGCTCTGCGTGTAAAAACCGAACAGTTGAACCATCTTATTGAAGAGCAGAATGAAAAGCTTGAACGCATTTCGGGTATGACAGCCGATGAAGCGAAAGAACTGCTGTTGTCGAATCTTGAAAAGGATGTCAAGGTAGAGGCGGCAAAGATTTCCAAGGAGATCCGTGACCAGGCGATTCGTGAGGGAGACAAGGAAGCAAAGGAAATTATTTTGGGCTCGATCCAGCGTTGTGCCGCAGAGCAAACTGTGGAATCATCCGTATCTGTTGTTCCTCTGCCTAACGACGAGATGAAGGGACGCATTATCGGAAGGGAAGGTCGCAATATCAGGTCATTTGAGCTTGCCACCGGTGTTGATGTCATTGTTGACGACACTCCCGAAGCTGTGATTCTCTGCGGATTCGACCGTGTACGGCGGGAGGTAGCCCGGCGTGCTTTAGAGAAGCTTGTGGTTGACGGTCGCATACATCCGGCAAGGATAGAGGAAGTGGTGGAGAAATCAAGGATTGAGGTGGAAGCTTCGTTTGTTGAGTTGGGAGAAAACGCTTCATTGGAATGCAAGGTTTATAATCTTCATCCCAAGCTGATTGAACTCCTGGGGCGTCTCAATTACCGTACCAGTTATGGACAAAATGTGTTGCAGCATTCAAGGGAAGTTTCGATTTTTGCCGGACTGATTGCCGCCGAGCTCGATCTCGATGCCCAGACAGCGAGACGTGCCGGTTTGCTCCACGATATAGGAAAATCCCTTGACCACGAGATGGAGGGCACGCATACTGAAATCGGGTTGACGCTTGTTAAAAAATACGATGAGGATGAAATCATTCAGGATACGGTAGCATCCATCCATGAGGATGAGGAAGCCAGATTTTTAATCTCGGCGGTAGTACAGTCGGCTGACACCATTTCGTGTGCCCGTCCAGGAGCACGCCGTGAGGACCTGGAATCCTATGTAAAGCGCCTTGAACAGCTTGAGGAGCTTGCTGATTCTTTCGAGGGGGTGGAAAAAACTTACGCTATTCAGGCCGGAAGGGAGATACGCGTCATAGTGAGTACCGACCTGGTGGATGATGCTATGGCCGATCAGCTTTCATATGATATTGCTGAGAAGATTGAAAACGATCTTGATTATCCCGGTCAGATAAAAGTAACAGTAATCAGGGAAATGCGTGCTATTCAATACGCTAGATAGGCGGATCGGTGAGGGTATTATTTATAGGTGATATTTTCGGCCGACCTGGAAGGCAGGTTGCTTCTGATTTCATTCCCAAGATAAAAGAGGAACGGAAGGTAGATTTCTGCATCGCTAACGGCGAAAACACAGCTGGCGGATTCGGACTCACCCTAAACAACAAGAATAAACTTTTTTCCTATGGAATAGATGTCGTCACCTCGGGAAACCACATCTGGGACAGACCCGATACGAAACAACTCCTTGAGAATGAAAAGTGCGTTCTCAGACCTGCGAATTACCCTCCCGCACTCCCGGGGAAAGGAGATGTCGTGGTGGACAAGGATGGTATCAAAGTCGGAGTTCTGAACCTTCAGGGCCGTATCTTCATGCCCGCTATTGACTGTCCATTTCGTACAGCAGACCAGAGAATTGAAATACTTCGAGCAGAAACCCATGTTATTATTGTAGATTTTCATGCGGAAGCTACATCGGAAAAAGTTGCCATGGGGCGGTATCTGGACGGCAGAGTAAGCGCTGTTATCGGCACTCATACCCATGTTATGACGGCGGATGAAAAGATACTGCCGAGAGGAACCGCATATATCACCGATGTGGGCATGACCGGCCCCTGTGAGTCGGTTATTGGTGTGCGGATTGATCAATCTCTAAATCGGATTATGAATCAGGTTCCCACGCGTTTTTCTCCTGCCGGAGGTGAACTGATGTTATCGGCAGTTTTATTTGATGTTGACAAAGTTTCAGGAAAGGCTGTTTCCATAGAGCGGATTTTAGAGAAAAAAAATGATTGAATGGTATGAGGACAGTGGAAGTGATACGGATCGGGATTTTGATGAGAAACCCGATGAAATTACCGGTAGGTTTACGGTTACAGAGCTGACAAAGGTTATAAAAAGGCTTATCGAAGACCATATTTCCATTGTAACTGTTGAAGGTGAAGTATCTAATTATGTACATCACACCTCCGGGCACCGTTATTTTACACTCAAGGATGAAACCAGCCAGCTCAGGTGTGTCATGTTCAAATGGCAGGCACAGAGCCTTGATTTTACTCCTGAAGAAGGGGTGAAAGTGCTTGCTGTCGGGAATGTGACCGTCTACGAAAAGGGCGGGCAATACCAGCTCAGTGTTGTCCGGCTTATGCCTTTGGGACGTGGTGAACTGCTTGCACGGCTGGAGGAACTTAAGAAAAGGCTTGCGGAGGAAGGTGTGTTTGATAACCAGCGGCCGATACCGCCTTTCCCCGAAACCATCGGTGTGGTTACTTCGCCCACAGGAGCTGCCCTGAGGGACATCGTAAGCGTGCTGTCCAGAAGAGCCCCCCATGTGCGAATTATTCTCAGGCCTGCGCTGGTTCAGGGGGATGGTGCCCCCGCAGATATTGTAAGGGGCGTTGAGGAATTGAACAGTTACACCGAGGCTGACCTGCTCATTGTCGGTAGAGGAGGGGGCTCAATAGAAGATTTGTGGTGCTTTAACCACGAAATTGTCGCAAGGGCTGTTGCATCATCGAGGATTCCCGTAATCTCGGCGGTAGGTCACGAGACAGATTTTACACTTGCTGATTTTGCTGCCGATCTCAGGGCTCCAACGCCCTCTGCAGCCGCTGAACTGGCAGTGAGGGATGCGGGAGAATTGGTAGAAATTATTGATGGATATAAAACTGCGCTATATCAGCGGATGACAGCGATTAGTGATGACCTTGCCCGGAGACTCGAAAATGTCAGGAAGGGATTAAGTCCCGGGCGGTTTATTCAGTACATTATGCTGAAAAGCCAGGCTGTAGATGAACTCACTCTCAGGATGAAAAGCGCTTTTACCGGTGTTGTCACAGAGAGGGAAAAAGTGCTCGAACTCTTTAATGGCAAACTTATTGCTCTCAATCCACGGGAGGTCCTGTCCCGAGGGTATTCACTTGTTTATCGTGAAAAGGACAGGCGTGTGGTGACCTACCGCGATATGGTTGCACGCGGTGATTTTGTATCTGTCGAGCCTGCCAGTGGAAAATTCAGGGCTAAGGTTGAGGACTGAAAATCAGTTTTATCTTGCTATCACCTTTCTTAATTTTCATTTCTTTGTGAGGTATGAAAGTGGCTGAGAAAAAAGAACGGTTCGAGGACATACTCAAAAGGCTGGAAGAAATAGTGGAGAGGATGGAAAGCGGGGGTTTGGGTCTCGAAGAATCGATGGCTTTTTATGAGGAGGGCATCAAAAAAGCCGAATTGCTTGCCACCATGCTTAACGAGGCAAGAAACAAGGTTATGAAGCTTGTCAGTGATGAAAACGGCAATCCCTCAGAGGTGCCTTTCGAAGAGGATGAAGCGTAATGACAGCTTCCGAGTACCTTGCCAGCGTGAAAAAACGTGTGGATACTTACCTTGATGATTACCTTCTTACGGAGACAATGAAACCGGAAATTATTCACAAGGCGATACGATACAGCGTGTTTTCCGGTGGTAAGCGGTTCAGGGCTACACTGTGCCTGGCAGCCTGTGAAGTGTTCGGGGGTGATGTTGATAGCGTTCTCCCGGTCGCTGCGGGAATCGAGCTTATTCACACCTATTCGCTTATTCACGATGATCTGCCGTGCATGGACGATGACGATCTCCGCAGGGGTAAACCGACACTCCACAAGGTATATGGCGAAAATATAGCTGTTCTTACCGGAGATGCCCTAAATGCACTGGCGTTTGATCTTGTTTCACGAGCGGATAACTGCCGCATCATACAGGTCCTCGCAAATGCTATCGGCACGGAGGGGATGATAGGTGGTCAGGTTGCGGATGTTCAGTTGAGTGGGTGCCGGGATGTCAGCCGTGAAAATGTCATATTCATTCACACGAGAAAAACCGGTTCGCTAATTTGTGCAAGCACCCAGATGGGAGCGATTGCCGCCGGCGCATCCCCGGATGAGTTGAAGACTTTGGAGGGTTTCGGCTCCCGAATTGGTCTTGCTTTTCAGATAGCTGATGATATATTGGATATTATTAGTTCAGATGAAGTACTTGGGAAAAATGTGGGCTCTGATGAAGCGCTGGATAAAGCAACTTATCCAAAAGTATTCGGGCTTGAGCAATCCAAGAAAATCGCCAGTGAGTTGATCTATACCGCAGAAAATATGCTTGCGTCCATAAATAGAGACACGACCAAACTCAATGATCTCGCAGAATTTGTAATCGAACGGGTTAATTGACTGGAGAAATGCCGGTTAACCGGAAGAGATGATCGTTTTTGAATTCATTAAAGAATGAAGTAATAATAACTCCTGACAGCTTTTTGACATCTTATGAAACGAATTCTTAATACAATAAAGAGTCCACGGGACCTCAGAAAACTTTCTTTAGACCAGCTTGAAATCCTTGCCGAGGAGATCAGGAAGGAAATATGCAAAGTGGTGTCAGAAAACGGCGGTCATCTCGCCCCAAATCTCGGCGTGGTGGAATTAACCCTGGCGCTTCACGCAAGTCTCGACTGTCCGCGGGATAAGATAGTCTGGGATGTAGGACATCAGTCGTATGCCCATAAGATATTGACCGGAAGGCTGAGAAAGTTTCGTACACTGCGGCAGGAGGGCGGTATTTCCGGTTTTCCCAGTATTTCAGAAAGCGATGCGGACGCATTCGGAACCGGTCATGCCGCAACAGCAATATCAGCCGCGCTTGGTCTCGCAGCAGCGCGTGATATCAAGGGAACAGATGAAAAAATCGTTGCTGTTGTGGGAGATGGAGCGATGACCGGCGGGCTGTGCTTTGAGGGATTGAACAATGCCGGTGCCAGCCACAGGGATTTGCTGGTTGTACTCAACGACAACAAGATGTCCATATCATCGAACGTCGGAGCTCTCTCCAAGTACCTGACCGATGTTATATCAACGGATGCTTACAATAAACTGAAAAAGGATATCTGGGATTTGACCGGCTATATCCCCGTTATAGGACAGCCGGCCCGAAAAATCCTCAACCGTGTCGAGAGAAGTCTGAAAAATCTCATCGTACCGGGTGTGTGGTTTGAGAGTCTCGGTTTCCGCTACTTCGGGCCGGTGGACGGACACGATCTGGCACGGCTTCGGCAGATACTTGCGCAACTGAAGAAAATCAAGGGGCCTCTTTTACTCCATATTTATACAACCAAGGGCAAGGGATACTGCTTTGCGGAGAATGATGCGAGGAAGTTTCATGGTATTTCCGCATTCGAACTCGAGAACGGCGAAACAAAAGATACATCCGATCGCCCGAGTTATTCCCGTGTGTTCGGTGATACGCTGGTCGAAATTGCGCGTAAGAATAAGAATATCTGTGCCATTACTGCGGCGATGACTGATTCCACAGGTCTCCGTCCTTTTTCGGAAAAATATCCGGACAGGTTCTTTGATGTGGGCATTGCCGAGGGTCATGCTGTGACCTTTGCTGCGGGACTCGCAAAGGCAGGTCTGAAACCGTTTGTGGCGGTTTATTCGTCGTTTTTTCAGCGGTCATATGATAATATTATCCACGATGTTGCCCTGCAGGAACTTCCGGTAGTGATGTGCCTCGACCGTGCAGGATTTGTTGGAGAAGACGGTCCCACTCATCACGGTGTTTTTGATATCTCTTATATGAGGCATATACCCGGCATGGTTATCATGGCTCCCAGGGATGAGAATGAATTGAGGGATATGGTGAAATTCGCCTCGGAATATACCGAGGGTCCCGTATCGATCCGGTTTCCTCGCGGCCCGGGAACAGCCTCAAGGATTCGAAATAGTTTTAATAATATTGAGCTCGGCAGTTCCGAGGTATTGTGCGAGGGAGATGACGGAACGATTCTTGCAGTGGGCGAGATGGTTTCCGTATCGCTCGAGGCTGCCAGACTACTGAAAAAGGATGGAATTCATGTAACGGTAGTTAACATGCGGTTTGTTCGTCCTATGGATACTAAAATACTTGACACGATTTACAAAGGTGGCAAGCCGATTTTCACGGTTGAGGAAAATGCACTTCCGGGTGGATTTGGTTCCGGGATTATGGAATATTATACTGCGAAAGGATGCAGTCCCCGTCTAGTCATGATAGGTATACCGGATAAATTTGCCGGGCATGCTCCGCGGTCCCGTCTGCTTTCACTTCACGGATTAGATGCCGGGTCGATAGCAGAGAAAGTGAGAAAGGTCGTAGCCTCATGAAAGTTGCAATAATAGCGAATACCAGAAAGAAAGGCACGAAAACGGTATTGCCACGGTTTTTAGAGTTTCTCTCAAGAGAAAATATCGAGGCGGTTCTCCACGAAGACCTTCATCCAATTCTGGGAGATGTATACACTTATCACAACGTAGACGGGCTTTTTGAGGGTGCTGACATGATCGTGTCATTCGGTGGGGACGGGACGATTCTTTATACGGCTCGATTGTCTGAGGGAACGGGAATACCCATACTCGGTGTGAACCTGGGGAAAGTCGGATTTCTTGCCGAAATTTCTCCCGAAGAGATCGGTTACATCCCTAAAAAACTGAAAAGCGGTGAATATGAGATCATCGAACGGATGGCATTCAGTGTTGAAACGAGTTCCGGAGAAACATATTTTGCGCTTAATGATGTTGTTCTTGACAGGAGCAGCGGCGCACGTATCCTTAACTTTACTGTTTCGGTTGATGACCAGTATGCCGGTGATTTTTATGCTGACGGTCTTATAATCTCTACACCTACCGGGTCAACCGCTCATGCCATGGCTGCTGGCGGCCCGCTTGTCATGCCCGAATGCAATGTTATCGTACTTACCCCTATATGCCCGCACTCACTCACCATCCGACCGATGATCATTCCCGGTTCCAGAAAGGTCAGGGTAGCGGTTTGCGAAGGTTTGGCGAGAATGGCGGTAGACGGCCAGAGTTTCGTTGATATTCCTGTAAAGTCCGAGATTGTTATTCGTTGTACCGAGCAACCGGTGCGTGTTGCACGGTTTAGAGACAAAACCTATTTCGATATCCTTCATACACGTCTTAAATGGGGCGTAAGCCTGAAGCTGAGAAATGCTTGAGTCGCTCACCATCCGCAACTATGCCATAATTGACGAATTGACAGCTGATTTCACTGGCGGTCTTAATATCATAACCGGTGAAACCGGGGCAGGCAAATCAATTGTCGTTGATGCGCTCGAACTTGTATTGGGTGCGCGTGCCTCTGCGGAAATGATACGTGCCGGCGCCGATTTCCTCGAAGTCAGCGGAGTGTTCATCCTCGATAAAAGCCTTATCGAAGAGGCGCTGCCCGGGGATGTTGATAATGATATTCTCATTCTTCGGCGGGAGGTGCGCGCCGACGGCAATAACCGTTGTTTTGTCAATGACCGTCCGGTGACACTGCGCGTTTTGAAAGAACTGGGTGATCGTCTTGTTGATTTCCACGGACAGCATGACCACCAGTCACTTCTGGTGGTTGCCGAACATGTAACTTTCCTCGATGGATATGGCAGATTGATTCCACTTGCGAGAGAAGTGAAAAATCTCTTTAACAGGCTGATTTGTATTCGTGATACCATAGAAAAGCAAAAACAGAAAATAGATGCATCAAACCGCGACCGTGAACTGTATGCATACCAGCTTGAGGAGATTGAAAAAGTAAGCATATCCCCAGGGGAAGACACCGAACTGGAATCATCCATACAGAAGCTCGGTCAGGCAGGGGATCTGAAAGCCCTTGGATGGAAGATATTCAATCTATTTTCGGAGGCGGAGGGTTCGATTACTGACCGTCTCGGGGGAATTTCCTCCGAAATAAACGAATTATCCCGTTTCGATCCCGAACTTGCACATTACCGTGATAACCTGGAGGAGCTGACAGCGGGAGTCGAAGACATGGCACACTTCTTCCGCACCTATGCCGAAAATATCGATGATGATCCGGGTCTTCTCACTGAACTGGAAGACAGGCTTGCACTGATCGAGAGTCTCAAAAGGAAATACGGCACCTCTTTTGATGATGTATTTGCCCATCGAGACAGTATAAAGGCTAAACTCAAAAGCGCAGATTATTCGGAAGAAAAACTTGCCAAACTTGAATCCGAGCGCGATGAAATTATATCACGTCTTGTCAGGTGCGCGAGTGATCTGTCGAAAAAGCGGCGTCAGACCGCGCCGAATCTTGTTGAAGAGGTAGAGTCCCATCTTGCAGAACTCGGCATGAGCGGTGCACGCGTCATAATTGACATCCGTGACTGCGAAGGGGATGAGATGCTCGATGTGGATGGACAATCGGTGCCTGTTACGAAAAACGGTTTCGATCGCGTCGAGTTTATGATTTCAGCGAATCCCGGAGAACCGCCGAAACCTCTCGTCAAAGTTGCATCCGGCGGCGAGATATCACGGGTCATGCTGTCGCTCAAGCTCGTGCTCCTCGATGCAAACAATATCCCTACAATGGTGTTCGATGAGATAGATTCTGGTGTATCCGGCAGGGTTGCCGAGGCTGTCGGTACTAAACTTATGAAATTAACAAAAAAACGACAGGTACTGGTGATTACACATCTTCCGCAGATTGCCGTCATGGCGCACAGGCATTTCTCGGCGAGGAAAACTGTGAAGGAGGGCAGAACACAAGCCGGGCTTGTACTGTTAGACGAGAAAACACGCCAGAGTGAACTTGCATCCCTGCTTTCCGGCGAGAAACTCACTGAAACAGCGCTCGCACATGCGAAGGAACTCATTAAGACAACGAAGCATAAGAAATGAGAGGGGAGATTTCCGCAATCATGAGCGGTGAAATGAATCTGTTCGATGATGAATTATACGGTGCTGATATCACTCAGGGAAAGCACCAGCCGCTTGCGGACCGTCTACGCCCGCGTACTCTTGAGGAGTTTGTGGGGCAGGAACACCTTGTCGGTGACGGGGCATTTTTGAGTGAAGCTATAAAAATGGACGAGGTGTCATCCATCATCCTCTGGGGACCGCCGGGATCGGGAAAAACCACTCTCGCAAGGATTATCAGTAATGCCACCAATGCTGATTTCGTGTCGTTTTCAGCGGTCAGCAGCGGTGTGAAAGATATACGCCAGGTGGTTGCCCGTGCAAAAACCAAAAAGACCAAAACAATTCTTTTTGTCGATGAAATCCACCGGTTCAACAAAGCACAGCAGGACGCTTTTCTGCCATACATCGAGGACGGCACCATTATCCTTATCGGTGCGACTACCGAGAACCCATCCTTCGAGGTGAATTCGCCGCTCCTGTCACGGTCGCGTGTGCTTGTACTCAATGTACTCAGTGATGAGCAGATTATAACGATTATTGAACGTGCTGTCGAAGACGGAGAGCGAGGACTAAAGGATGAGATAGCGGGGATTGAGGATGATGCTCTTGAGGCGCTTGTATCTTTCAGCGGCGGTGATGCACGGCGGGCGTTGAATACCCTCGAGCAGGCTGCTATCCTGGCGAAAGAGAGTAGAGAGGGCGCTAAGATCGTAACGAAACCCGATGTGGAGAAGGCTGCTCAACGGCGTATGCTGATCTATGACCGTGCCGGAGAGGAGCACTTCAATATCATCTCCGCCATTCACAAAAGCATGCGTGGTTCAGATCCCGATGCGGCGCTCTACTGGTTTTGCCGGATGCTCGAAGGTGGTGAGGACCCCCTGTACATTGCTCGCAGGGTCGTCAGGTTTGCCTCTGAGGACGTTGGGAACGCCGACCCGCAGGCGCTTCAGGTTGCTATAGCCGCTGTCGAGTCGTACCGTTTCCTCGGCTCGCCAGAAGGGGAACTGGCTATTGCACAGGCGATAGTCTACTGCGCCACCGCACCCAAGTCCAACTCCATGTACACCGCTTACACGGCTACACGGGGCGATGCAAGGAAGTACGGTGAACTGCCGGTGCCTCTCTTTATCAGGAATGCGCCTACACGGCTCATGAAAGACCTCGATTACGGCAAGGGATACGAGTATGACCACGCCAGCCCGGATCACTACTCAGGACAGGAACATCTTCCCGACAAACTTACCGGTACCAGGTATTATATGCCGACTAAGTTTGGTTTTGAAAAGATTATCGGTGAGCGGCTGAAATGGTGGGCGGAGCGTAAGAAAAAAAAGAGAAATCAAGATAAGGATAAAGAAAAACAATGATAAAAGCATGTGTAACATGGAGGATACTGAATGAAAAAAACGGCAGGATTATTTGCCGTCGATGTTGACGGGACACTGATAACCGATCACGGACACATTACTGAAACGGTGTACAGTGCTCTTGAAAAAGCTGTTTTACACAGATGGGAGGTTGTTGTTGCAAGCGGCAGAACGTTCTATGCGGCACGACGGATTATTGAAGAACTGCCGTTCATCCGTTATGCGGCATTGAGTAACGGTGCTGTAATTATGGATATGAGAGAAAATAAGGTGCTGTACATGGAATCGATTCAACCGGAAGACACAGAAGTTGTTGTTGAAGTAATCCGTGAAAAAGGCGCTATTCCCGCTCTCTACAATACCAATTTACTGGATCAACGGATTTATTATGATTCCCTTGAGGGCGCCTGCAGTTTTTTTGAATGGTATGTGACTGAAGATCCCCGCTGCGTACTGGTTGATGATGTCATGGACTATACCGGTGATGTGCTGCAGATAGGAACTATTGCTGAAAAGAGGATGATTTTCGACATACGTGACGCGCTTGATGATAATAGGTTGAAAGTTATTGTACTGCCATTTGAAAATGCCCGTTTCGGCGGAAAGAATACCGATTACTGGTTTTTACAGGTGGTGGAGGTGAATGTTACCAAGCACAAAGCGCTCAAAAGTCTGGCAGAGTGTCTTAATATCCCCCCGGGAAGGCTTGTTGCAGCCGGCGACAATTACAACGACGCCGATATGATCCGGAATGCCGATATAGGCGTGGCAATGGGGAATTCACCTGAGGAAATAAAAAAGCTGGCAAATGTGGTTGTAGGATCGAATAATGATTCTGGTCTTGCGGAGGTTGTCGACGAGGTGCTTTTGTCAGGAAAGTATTTTCCTGAGCCTGACTGACAGGGCGGCGGCAGGGATAGCAGTTATCAGGTCACCGATGAGAGGGATTAAAAGACCGATTTTCAGGACGGTGGCAACGGGAGTTGGGACATCGGCTATCCAGTGGAGCGCAACAAGGAGCCATGCCAGACCCGGGATGTAGATACCCGTTAAGCCTGCAAGCATGATGAAATATGCTCGTTTAGCGTTTCCACGGCTGTTAAACCGTGCAAGTAATCCGGTTATCCAGGCACAGACAGTGAATCCGAGTATGTAACCGAAAGTAGGCATGAGAATATAAGCCGGTCCTCCGCCGACTGCGAATACCGGAAAACCCGAAAGTCCCAGAGCGGTATATAAGAGTGTTGCTGCAGGGCCGTACACGGGACCGAGGCAGTAGCCGGTAATCAGTGCGGCAAAAGACTGCATCGTAAGCGGTACGGCGCCTATGGGAATCCTGATATGTGCGGACAGGGAAAGTACCGCTGCAAAAACAGCCACGCGGGTTATGATGGGAATCCGGTTTTGCATATGAGGTTGAATGCTTTAGATTAAAGGTATAATGAAAAGTAAAGAGAATATGTAACTTTAAAGGAAGATACAAATTACGATACCGACCGCATAGTGTTTTTTATGTGAATTTCTCATCTTTATTCCTGTAATTTGTGATGAACATCAGTTTTTTACTTTGAATTTTAAACCTTGAATTTTGGATTTCAATCTGGAACCTGAAATATGAAAACAGGAATAACAGGACTGCCGTATTCAGGTAAAACCACGCTTTTCTGCGCGCTGACCGGAAAGGAATACGAGTCGCTCACCCACGGCAGGGATATTCATATGGGTACGATCATGGTTCCTGATGAACGGCTGGGAAAGCTCTATGAAATGGTCAGCCCGAAAAAAATCACCCATGCCACCATGGAGTATTTCGATGTAGCCGGTCAGGCTGCCGGACATAGAAAGACAATGGAGCCGAAAATGCTCCAGACCCTGAAAAACGCAGAATCGCTCATCGTTGTTCTCGATGCATTTACAGACGGAGCGGATCCGAGAGGTGATTTCAAAAAACTCATGGAAGAGTTTGCGTTCAACGATCTCGTTGTGATCACAGGCAGGGAAGAACGTCTTAAGAAAGAGCTGCGGAGCGATAAAACGGATGAATTGATATTTGAGAAGAAAGTTCTTGAACAGTGCCGTGATATACTCGAGGATGGCGGTGTATTGAGGGAACTTTCACTCGGTCGTGATGAGAAGAAAGCTATAAGGGGTTTTCAGTTTCTTTCCCGTAAACCGCTTCTGATAGTGGTCAATATATCCGAAAAAACGCTCACGTCTGTAAATGCATCGAGAACAACGATGAGCG
>JBHPFF010000016.1:0-35365 GCA_042572165.1 Candidatus Latescibacterota bacterium
AATAACTTATAAGGTAAAATGAATCCAGAGCCGTCACCGAACTCTTTTATCATAATATCTCCTTTAAAGATAAATACTATTATAACCTGGATCTCCAATATTAAAATCAAATATGAATTTTAATCGGATTTTCGGATCAAGGTCACTTTGAACATCCTGCTTTCAATTTATCTAAATTATGGGGAATGTCAAGGTGAAGTTGAACCGGGAGGAGGAAATATTAGGGGATTGCAGAACGCGGTAAATGGGTGCGTATAGGGTGCAGAATTATACACTTTCCCCGCACCCAACGCCTTCGTAAGTGATTGTATTTATTACACCGCAAATCACTGAATCGAACTTTTAAGCCGAGGGCCAAAGGTTCGAATCCTTCCGGGCTCACCACTTAACAAAACAAGGATTTATAATAATCCCTGAGTCCTTTTTATTATTTAGATATTTATGTTCCCCAGCACATTTGATCAATATTAATCCAGATAACACCGTATCTATTTCGCATACTCAAGAAAATTCATGAATAGACGTTTCGCGATCGCTGACTGCGGCATATCCGATGTTAGGTATGGAATGATATCAAGCGTGCTTGCTATGATATAACCTCTCCCGAAGGGTATTCTTGCGACCGCTGTGACAATGTCTTTTCTGCTTTGTGCGGCGAGTGCAACGACTGTTTCGTTTCCGACTCGTCCCATATTAAGACCACGCGGGCTGCTTCGATAGAAAATCTGATATTCCCAGTTCATAGCCTGCGATTGCGGCAGACCGTTCAGAAGTAAGCTTTTGCCGACAAAGAGACGACCGTTTCCGCCGAATGTCATAGCACCAGTATATTGAATCGCTTGGTATTCGTGGATACGGTCCCACAATTCTGCCCATTTATCTGTATGGTCAAGAACAATAAGTATTGCACCGTTGACTACCTGCTCCATAATGGGACTGTAAATGCTCTTTCTCACCGTATCAAAATCATGTCTGCCAATTACTATATAATCCATCTGCGGGCCGCTGTATGAATTCCATGTTGAAAATTCCTCTGCGTTCATATTACGTGCCTCTTTCAGGAAGGTGGCAATGAATCCTGATGTGTCAACTAATGCAACTTTCCCTGTGATTTTTGGCCCGTTATTGTAATTGACAGCAAATACATCATCTAAGCCGGTGCATTTCTCACCTCTTCCACTCATAATCCGAGCATTGAGCTTATAATAACCATGGTACTCTACCGGTGGGAGTATTACTTCCTCGATAAGCAACTGACCATACTCCTCACCCCCTCTGATATTGACATTATATAAATGTGAGAAAACGGAGTTTCCTGATGGGTCGATAAAATCCAGTTCAAGGGTGTGTTTGCCTTTCAGGTCGGTTTCGTTTACGATGAAAATATCCGCAACTGGTTTCGCTCCCGCGGGGAGAACTTTATCACGTATTTTGACAGCGATATAAAGTGGCTTGTTATAATATGCGAGTATCGAAGGATCGCCTGTTGGATTGCGATAGGCATCGACAATATCGGTATGCGTTCCTGCGGCAGACCAGCCGTTCAGGTTATAGGCATCGATAACATTCGATATGCGGGCGTTTTCCACTATCCTGCCGTGAAAATAATGCATGTTTGCACCAAGAGCCGTAGTAAGGTGATCAACAGTGGGAAAAGATGTCCTGTATCCTGTTTCATCGAGAAAACGGTCATAAGCATTGAACCAGTCGATATGTTCGGTTTCACGCCAGCCGTCCGATGTTCCCTGCAAATAGAGCTGTTCTCTAATCTTACCAAGTGAAAGCATCGTACCAAATGCACCCTCTTCACCGTAAAAGATTATCTCGTCCTTCCTGACCGTTGTGGACGGATCACCATCGACAGCGTTCAGACGCATATAGTTTCTTGGATTACGGTAGCACCAGTCATCCATGTAACCCGGATACCTGTTCCAGTGATGTTTATCGAACCAGCCGTACCAATAATCCGTTTGATCGTTGGGTTTATAAAAGAGTTTAAGTGGATTTTTTTGAAGGTTAGCAAACTCACGCCGTTCTCTGTCACAGTCACCGGTATAGAGGAGAATTCTGGTCGGATCCATCTCGCGTACTTTTGCTATATTATCCATATCGTCATTATCCGGTGCGTTGCCATCTTCGTTTTTAAGCATATAGGCTATGATAGACGGGTACGAGCGGTTACGTTTGATGAAACGAAAGAGTTTTTCTCTCCGCCAGCCACGGGTGAGTTTATCTTTGACAGGTTTACCGCTGCGGTCGTTGATACGGTAGCCTGCCGATTCACCGGTTGCCAGAAGGCCATATTCGTCAGCATATTGTACCAGAAGCTGATGTCCGATGGCATTGTGATATGCAATAGAGTTGAATCCCATTTTTATGGCGATTTCAACATCTTTTTTCACCATTTTCGGAGTGGGGAATATGCCGTTTGTCGCCCAGTAACCGCGATGGACATTTGCCATAATAAAAACTCGCCTGCCGTTGAGATAGAATCTTTGGTCACCGTCTTTTTCGCCGATATCGAACCAGCGGAATCCGAACCGTCTGTTCATTGTGTCCCTGTTTGCACCGTCGGAGCTTGTGAATGTAACCGATGCTGTGTAGAGGTTCGGTTTGAGAATATCCCATATTTTTGCTTTTGGTGCTTTCACATGAAGGGATTTTTCAATGCCGTTTGTGGGTACGGTTTCTGAAATTGTTTTTTTCCAGAGCACATTTTCCGGATTTAAATACTCGTGGATGATGAGGGTAAGTTGGCCGTGTATTTTAAATTTTGTTGCGTTTGAGAGGCTTATATGAACAGAAGTTTCTTTAATTTTCGGGGTATTCTCTACAAATATGTCTTCAACACGCACTTTGTCAACAGCTATCACTCTTACTTCTCCGGTAATTCCGCCGAATCCCCTCACAATCGGAACAAAGTTTTTGCCCCAGGGAAAAACAATGTGAGCAGGCCAGGAAAAATTACCACCGGGATCGGTTATCCTGACATCCAGATGGTTTGTTGTATTGAAATTAACTGCTGCTGTAATATCGACTTCAAAAGGTGTGTTACCAATGATGTCATAGCCGACCAGTTTGTGGTTAACAAAGACTTCTGCACGAAGATTGACCGATTCGAAAGCAATGAGTATCTTTTTCCCGGTAAGCGACTTATCTAAGTTGAATGTTGTGTTCCACCAGGATACACCACGGTAGTCTCCGGCTCTGCCTACTGGATTGCTGTTAGCGCTCCAAAAATATTGTTCTACAGTACCTGGAACGGATACAGTCTTCCTGGGCATCTTTTCGAATCTGTCCCACCCGCAAGTTGGAGGATTCAACGGCAATCTTGACACATCAACCGGGGGCATAAAGAGATCATCCTCAATCCAATGAGCCTGTTTATCTAACCATAGTCTCCATCCCTTACCGGAAATTTTTTGTTCCCATCTACCCGGAGCTGCTGAAACACTGCAGCTGAGACAGATCATACATACATAAGCCAATACAATATTTTTATACATTTTTCTCATCCAATCTATGTTTATCGGGATTCCCCATATCAAAATCAAATGTGAAATTTAATTGTTGAATTGTATATTTGTTTACTTCACCAACACCATCTTCCTCGTCTCAGTGATTCCTTTCGCCTTCAGGGTGCAGAAGTAGAGACCGGTTAGCATTCAGTGTTCAATCTTTCAATACGTCATCCCACCCGGACGGCGGACGACACTGTCAACTATAGAATCTTTTCTGAACATGCTCTATTCATGCAGAAAACCTCATAACTCATAGTACAATCTGGTTATTTCATCATCATTCAATCTGTGATTATATATTCGGACTTCATCTATCTTTCCAGTAAACTTTTCTCGTTCATTCATGCTCCCAATCGCCATAATACTTCCTGTCCATAGAGGAGCGTACCCTGTATAGTCTGTTTCTTTAACAGGTACACCATCTATGTATATTTTCCACATAGTGCCATCCCACGTGATAGCAACATGCGTCCATGTAAAAAGGGGAATTACTTCGCCGGTATAGCATACATAATAAGTTGCAGAATGGGCAAAATGAATTTCAAGTTGGCCACTCCAAGTTATCTTCAACACAAAATCTCTATTTGGTTTCACTTTTGAAATAATGGTATTATGAGTATTAACCTCTGTCGGATAAATCCATGCAGAAACCGTAAATGAAGCTAAATCGTTAAAGTCACTTGTACCGCTGATAATTATCTGGTCATTTCCATCAAAGTAATATGCACGATTCTCATCGTCATTCCTGTCTGATGTAGGGATAGGACCTTCAATTACACCGTCATGATGGTATGTACTTCTATCTTCAGCAGTTTCATCTAAGGGATGGTAGGCAAGAAGTCCATCCTCTGGGACATTAGGTACAATATTACTATTGGCAAAGGCTGCCCTAACTGTACCGTGAGTAACCAGACCTAAAGAGTTTTCAACATCAAGACGATAATAACGTAATTCGCCATTGGGAATATTTGCATCTGTGTACTTCGTACTATTCAAGTCATCTGATGAATAAATCTCACGCTCATCACCCATTTCTTTAGTTGTTGATTCATAAAGTCGGTACAATGCAAAGTCAGAGTAGGTACTTACGGGCCATGATAATGTAAAAGCGCCATCTATATAAAATATCGGATTGAGATGTGTAATGGGGCGAAATGAATCAATACTTGATACTACAAAGTCACGCGTCATACCATCTGATAAAACAACATCACTTTCTATATAATCAAAGATATTGGGTCCTGTAATCATTATGATAAATTTGCCTATTAAAGCAGGTTTCGACAGGTGAATTGAATTTGCATTATTTAAAATATTTTTACTGTTACTATATCGGAAACTTCCCCCATCTACTAATAGCATTTTTTTGTTTTCAACTTTTCCTTTACTGTGAAGTTGGTAGATGTATGTGCCAGCAGCAACCATTTTCCCATTGTCACCAAGTCCATTCCAAATAACCGAATGTTTTCCAGCAGAAGTATAACTGTCGATTAATGTTATAACTTTCTGCCCAATAATGTTATAAACACTAAGTGTGATGTGAGAAGACTGGTCCAAGGAAAATGGTATCGTAGTCGTTGGATTAAATGGATTCGGATAGTTGTGTCCGAGAGAGAAGTCATCGGGGACAGAGACCTCATCATCTTTAACTCCAACGGTAAAATCAATGGAATAACGGCCTTCTGTCCCGGTTGTAGAGGTCATTACATTATCAGGATAGTCAGTTTGAACAAATTTCAGTGTCGCCCCGGCCACTGGGTTGCCGTCTGTGTCCATTACGGTGCCTTGAACTGTCGCAAGTGCGGGAGAGGATATTGTAATTATAATAACAAATACAAAAGTAATAACTGAATAATGTCTTTGCATGGGCCACCTCCAAGGATGGGGTCAAATAAGAACATCCTACCATCAATTTATCCGAATAATGGGGAAAGTCAAGGTGAAGTTGATGTTCATAACGATGAAACTGAGACGAGCATATAACCACGTGAAAGAAGGCTTGAAAAAAAGTTGCAATTCCTTAAAAGTACATATTAATTTTTAACTGAAAGTGTCCAGAATGTTCTGACGACTTACAGCTTGAGAAATGGAACAGAAAATAGTCACGTTTTTATCCTCTACGTTTTTTTAATTCATGTACTAACCATAATTACCCTTCGATTGCAAATGACTCGCCTTCTGTGGGGATAAATGTGGAAAAATGTTTTTGTTTTAAAGAATTCGCCAGTGTTTCAATAGAGTCATTTTCGCCATGGACAAGAGCAATATTTTTTACCTGCAGGTTTGATTTGGTGAGAAAATGTAAGAGTTCAGTTTGATCAGCATGTCCACTAAATCCATCTAACTGCACTACTTCAGCTTTAAGCGGATAGTCTTTTCTCATAAACTTCACAGAAGGGTAATCTCCGTCGGTCTCACGGTATGCCTCGGCATATTCAAGAATACGCCGACCTAAAGTATTTCTGGCTTGATATCCCACAAAAAGAATTGTGTTTCTGGCATCGTGGATTTTATGTCGGAGGTGATGAAGAATCCTACCTGATTCACACATTCCTGAAGCAGAAATGATAATATGGGGAGAGTGATCACGATTTAATATCATAGATTCTTGAACAGTCTGGATATATTTAAGCTGTTTGAAACTGAAAGGATTTTTACCGCTTTCTAAAAAAGTTTTATGTGTTTCGTAATCATAACATTCAGGATGTTCTCCAAATACAGTAGTCAGATTTAATGCAAGAGGACTATCTATATATACGGGTATAGATGGCAATTTCCCCTCGTTATATAACTCATGAAGCATATAAATGAGAGTCTGTGTTCGCTCCATCGCGAAAGAAGGTATGATTACACTCCCTCCTCTTTCATAAGTTTTATTGATTATTTCTTCTAATAAGTTACTCAAATTCCCTACAGGTTCATGAAGACGATTTCCGTATGTACTTTCCATGATAAGCAAATCAAGGGATTGGTGCTTGGGTGGAAATACAAGTGTCGGATTGCGCAGTATGGGAACATGAAAACGTCCAATATCGCCGGTAAACCCTATTGTGACTTTTTTTGCATTTTCTTTTATATCAATAATAACAATGGCTGAACCCAGGATATGCCCGACATCATAAAAAGTACAATGTACATCTTTCCCTATTTCAACAGTTGTATTGTATGGATATCCTTCAAACTGTTTCAAAGATTTTTCTGCTTCTTTGACAGTGTATAGCGGGGTAATTATAGGTAAATTATGACGGTCAATAACCTCCTTGACTTTTTCTTGTTTAATGTACCACCTGTCCTTTTTTAACATTTTTTTCTTTTTGGATTTCTGCATTAGTCAACCGTTTGCTTTTTCTCTGTGAAGCTACTTGTTCATAGACGAATGCTCTTGCTATTTTATAATTCAAATAATCAGCATCTGATTCATGTATGTGGCCGCTGTCACGGAGCATGTATTCACACGCATCATGAGTAGCTCGTGTGGTTATAACCCTCCCTTGAAAACCTCTTGCAGAGAGCATTGGGATACGACCTGAATGATCAATGTGTGCATGAGAAAGTAAAACATTTGTAATACTTCTGGTATCATAAGATAAAGTTTTGTTTTTCTCTCTACTTCTTTTACGGTTACCCTGAAAAAGTCCACAATCCAAGAGAATGCAATTGTTTTGTGTTGATACAAGATGATTTGAACCTGTCACTTCACGACATGCTCCAAAAAAAGTTACTTTCATTTCTTGACCTCAATAGTAATATTAATGTGAATATAAAATTTATGTAATGATGAGTTTTTTTAAAACAATCCTGCTTGTAAATGAATACTACCACTTTTACATTTATTAGTACAAGTACTTTTTAAATAGAGACACGTATCCATCGATTCATATTTTAAAAAAAGATAGCTAAAAGAAAAAACAACGTAGTATACTGCAATCCGACCCTCATACAGCTAAATTACCCCCTTAGCAAGTAAAGCCAAAACCCCTAAGCATCAAGCTAATCCTGTCAACTTCTGGGGACGCCGGAAGTCTTATGTGCATGAAATACATTGATAGGCAGCTTGATGGTGTTGATTCTCGCATAGGAAGAAAAAAATTGGCAAAAGGCTCCGATAAGAAATGAACTATTTCAACTAAGACTTTTTATCCAAAAGATGTTTGAGCAAGACAGTCTTCTTTTAAATAGATTAAAAGCAATGTGATTAACATATATATTAAAGAAAGAATAAAATATACCGATACTATAAATAGACAAGTACTCAAGAGAGAAAAAAATAAAAATAAAAAGTCTTTTTGCGAGTACTTACAAAAACTTGAAGCTCTTCTTTTAGAAGGGCTTTTTTTATAAGTAGCAACTAACTGGTAGGATGTGATAATCCCTCATAATAGGCAGTGCAATAAGTTACCCCTATGAGGGCAGCCGGACTACGTTTGGTGGACGATGGTGATAATGTAACCTCAAGCTTACGGTATTTGAATAATAACTGGAGTACAAGTCATAGAGGTAAAGATGTATGGGAGTTATAAAGATAGTACGGGTATAGGGGGGTATGGCAGATATATGGGTAAGGGGGTCAGTACAACCAGAACGCCAGTGAAGTTGTGAAAGGAGTACTGTAGGGGGCTGTTTAACCGGATTATTCTGAAAATTTTAGTCGAAGTCCTAAAAAGCGGTTAGTGGATTGGAGTAGAGCCAGAAAAGCTGAACAGGCTCATTGATTCACTCAAGATACGCTGACCAATCATGCATCAAAAGCGCGTTAACATCGGGATTGTCCATGTTCTCCGGTGTCGCCATGGTTACCCCCGTATCAATCATGTATCCGATTTTTTCTCCTTTCAGATAGGCTGCCGCAGTAGCGACACTGAGATAGCCCATTCTTAACGGATTTTGCAGGGACAGACCCTGTATTTCACCGGTACGCAAGGCTTCAACCAGTTTTGTCGAAGTATCGAATCCGACAAACACGATCTTTCCCGCCAGTCCCCTGTTCTGGAGCGCCCGCAGACAGCCAAACGTACTCGACTCATTCGGCATCCAGATCGCCTCGAATTCAGGAAAGCGGTTCAGGATGTTTTCGCTCGCTTGGTAGGCTGATTCGGTAGTCGCACCGGAGTACTGGTTATCAGAGAGAATCTCAATGCCGGGGTATGTCATGATGGTATCGAGGAAGCCCTGTTCACGGTATGCTGTGGCGGCGCTCCCCTCCTGGTACCGCATCATAATCAGCCGACCCTTCCCGTCGAGTAGTTCGGCAATGCGCTGTGCACCGAGGACTCCCCCGCGATAGTTATCGGTCGAGACAAACGATATATGCTCGTTTTCCTGGAGCGCAGAGTCAAAAACAACTGTTGGAATACCCAGTGCTTTTGCCTCCCGGACAGGGCGGATAAAAACCCTGTCGTCTATAGGCGCAATACAAATTGCGTTTACTTTTCTGGCAATAAAGGTCTCATAAATCTGGAGCTGTTCCTCGCGGTCGTCTTCTCTGATAGGACCTTTCCAGATGATATCGATACCGAGTTCACTCGCGGCTTTTTGCGCGCCGATATGCACCGATTTCCAGTGCTCGTGTGTTGCGCCCTTAGGTATGACAGCAATTGTCAGTTTTTCCGGAGTAACTGAAGAGTTCTGTTGCTCACCGGGACTGCAACCGGCTGTAAGAAGTGTTCCATAGAGAAGGAGCGCGATATAATGATAGTTTCGTATCATTTTATGCCATTAAGTATTAACAGAAACTAAGTTATGCAATTAAAGGGTTTTTTCATATGGTTGTTTTAAACCAAGATTCCACATATCAAAATCATGAAAGATTATGTTTATGTCCCATTTTTCAGTCATTTCACCAACACCTTTTTCCTCGTCTCATTGATCCCATTCACCTTAAGGGTGGAGGAGTAGAGTCCGGTTGGCATATCCTTGGCATTCCAGGTGACAGAGTAGTTTCAGTTTCCTTACAATGTCTATATAATCTGATTATCGCTGTATGTAAAGAGAAAAATAATAAAGATTGGAGCAAGGGTTGTCAAGCATAGCAGATACATCACGTTTCAGATGGCAGAGGTTGCGATAGACGAAAGGTTGTTTGCCGAGATATTGTCTCGTATTGAACAATTGCGTTGCTGTGTCGGGTAACACAGAGACTTTGGGTATGAAACAGGAGACACCTATCTCTCGTTGGCGGTTCTCATTGTGATAAATGTATTTTTCAGTAAAAACTCGATTCATTTAAAGGAAAATTACTTGTTTGAAGTTTTTGAATGTTCTAAATTGAACCAGATAACAAGATTATTGGGATTTGTTAGCCCTCATGAATTTGATATGAGAAATGTTGGAAAGGCACACTCAGCCATGAAAAAAACAATCACATGTTTGTTATTTCTTGTAGTTTTTTCTGCCTTCTTAACTGTAAATAAGTGTACCGGGCAAACCTCCGAGATTAATAATAACACTTCTCCAATATACATTGGCCTGGCCGATTCAAACAACATTCTTATCCCTTTTGCAATTTATGATAAAGGTACATGGACAATACCATGGCCTGTTAAATGGTATGATGAAGCTGGCAAACGCCCACCATCTACAGTTTATAATAGGCTTGATGACATACCTAAAGCATGGTATAAACCGCTTAAAAAAATCCCCGAAAAATGGCATTTTTTCAGGCGCAACGGCACATGGGAAACGATGACTATATTTAAACCGGCGCTGGTGTATACCAATTGTGACCAGCGATGGGCTTTTGTGGGTGATTTAACAAAAAAGAAAAAAGTCGGTAGAGCAGGGAATTTTTTTTATCGCCTTTCTAATGAGCTATTTTTAGCAACTTCACAGCAGCAGCATGTTCAAACAGTGACAACTGTTGATAAAAAATCTGATGAATGGATGGATTTCAATTCTTTTTTTAAACCGTTATTAACTGCATATGAAGACAAGTCAAATCATTCCTGGCCGAAAGAAGTTAGAACTGACACCGATATTACATTCTTCAACCTCATCCGGAATGCTGCCCCGCAAAATGATACTATCATCTATTTTGTGGAAGCAAAAAATGAATATTCCGGAAGCATGAGAAGTCAATGTATATCATATTTCAAAGGGTGGATGTTGCGAGATAAGGAAGGGCATTTTTCATGTGTTGATAATTTGTTTAAGGTCTATCAGGCTGAAATGTTTTTTGTATCCGCTGATATACCGCTCGGCATCATTCATGTTGATGGTAAAAGTTACTGGGTTGTGAGGAACATAGGCTATGAGAGTGAGGAATATGTACTTTTCGAAGTCAGCGCTTCAGGTGTTAAAAAACTTCTGTCAGTTTCAGGTGGGGGTGTTGATTTTATTTGAGTACGAAAGTGCATTTAAAATATTTAAAAGCCTTCCCTGAATTTCAGGAGAAGGCTCTTTTTTCTGCTTATTACAGATTAATTACCCGATTAATATTTAATGCACTTATCACCTGAATAGTACACTAATCGTTTCCTTTACTCCTTCGTAATCTTACTCTTTTACTATGACCACCAATGACAGATGATGTTACATATAATCAGATTATTATAGTCAAGAAAAACGCTTTTATTAAATGTCAACTGATAAAGAAATCATTTACTGAGAAAGGTCAGCTCATTCTTATTCTCGATGATTCTCAGAAAATCATATTTTCCGGGAAGAGTATTGATGCTTTCGGACAGAGAGATCGAATTCGTGAACTTGTATCGATTGCAGAAAAAAATGTTATTGATATACCTGAGAAGTCAATTAAGCATTATGCTAAAGAAAAAGGAGTTGAGTACGTATTAGTAAGATTGAAATGAAAGAGACAAATCATTGATAATATCAGTGTATCATAAAAATATGTTTGTTACTAATTTTCAGACGATTTGTTACTAATTTTTCGATAAATAATAGAAATAATGGGAATAATAGAAATAATGTAAATAAAGTAAAAATATGTAAATATATGTGGTTACGCTGATCTTATTGATAATTAAGAAGTTATGATTTTACTGAACACCTAGCTGGCAGTCAGGAGGTCACTATTAAAAAAAAGATTTTTTACATTTTTAAATTAATAACATGGTAAAAGTGGTGGTATAAAGCCCGCGTCTAAAATAATAAGTATATTTCTTGGAAATGATATATTTTGGTGTAATTCACATATTTTAATCTAATTCGCACATATTCAATGTGTGTAAATATGTGTAAGAAATGGTGTGAAATAGATGAAATGATGTTAATTATGGGAATGAAATAATATTTTGTATGTGCAGATGTCATAACGCTTTAGATTAATTATTAATGATTTACGATGATGTGCTAATAACCATTTGATTCTGACTACGGATCAGAAGATTCAGTTGGGAGATGAATATGTAATTTTTGTTTATAAACAGTACCATTCAATATATATTCAAAATATATTCAAATTTCTAAAGGAATCTGCTTGTGTGAAGCATATTGTTATCGTTGTTACCGAAATCTCTCCGAAAAAAATTGTAAACTATTTCCTATTTCATTTCATTCCTTAAATTACTCATCCTTACATCACAGTATTGAGCATTAAAAAAAATAATAAAATATTCTTATAGCTTTTGAATTATATATACATTATGTGATAGATCAAACCTGAATAGTCTCAATCATTACACGGGAGGATTACTATGAACAGACGAAAAGCAATTAAAGTTATTCCGTTGACTGCAGTATGTATGTCAAAACTTATTCGTAAAGCCCATTCCACAGGAGAATCATCATATTCTGCTGATAATAGTACAGAACCACTTGCTATACAGTATACGAAAAAAGTCAGAGAGAGACTCACCTGGATTCGAGAGAACCAGGCAGAAAACCTGATGGAAGCTGCATACGCTATTGCCCGAACCTTTCAAAACGGCGGCCGCTGCTTTCAGGACTCGTGGGATGCAGGTCACTCCGAAGCAGACTCCTGGCCCGGACGTAACGGCGAACCTGAGATATTCAGTTTCGGATACAACATGAATGAAGCCGGGGACGGCGATCTGATCCTCACTTGTTCAACACTGGGTAATAAAGAATTTATCGATCACATTAAGGAGAAAAATATTTTTGTCATTGCCCAACCCAGTTCATGGAGCGGTGATGTACAGTACCCCGAGTTTCTCAGAGATGAAGTAAGGGCGCTCACTCTCAGAAACCATGCTGATATCTGGATTGAAAATCAGGCAACCTCATTGGGCGGACTTGTTTATGTCCCTGGCATGCCTGCTCCGATTGGACCTGTTTCGGGCGTAGTCGGAAAAACAACTATCTGGATGATGCTCGCTGACGTTTGCCGTATTCTTGCCCGAAGAGGTATCAGTGTTCCGGTTAAGGGCGATGAACCGAAAATTACCGAGGATATTATTAAACATAAAAGATCAAGGGGAGAGGCAGGGTGGGTAAATCTCAATAATCCCCTTATGGACAACTATTTCGATGTGGCGATGAGACAAATTGAGCTTATAGGTGCTGAACTCGGGACGATAAGGAAAATCGCGAAAATGGCTGTAGATACAAAACTTGACGGCGGTACTATTTGGGGATACAGTCTTCACTACTCAATCTCGGGAGAGGCGGATACCCGTCGCAGCGGACTCGCTATCACAAGAAAAATTGAGGGGGCGTCATTCGATAATAACAAGCGGGAATGGGTATATGCTAACATGGATAGATTTGATAAAAATTTTAAAGGAACCTCGAAAGATTGTGTGATTATGGGAATAACAAAACCGGATGACGAGATCGACCTCATGTTCCTCGATCTGTTCAAAAAGCGAGGCATGAAAACTGCTTCTCTCGGCCCGATGACACGAAACATAGAAGTACCTCAGGGCAGAACGGTTTACAAGGAAACCGATTTACATGCCGGTCGGATGTGCGATACATATGGTCTTTTTGCTATACCCGGATTTGATCAAAGAATCTGCCCCACATCTGGTGTACTTCTCGACCAGCTTTTCTGGTCAACTATGATGGAGGTAGTTGAGCAGTATATCGAGCGTACCGGCGGCGATGTGCCCGGAGTCTTTTACACAGCCGCATTAAAGGGCGGCGTGGAATGGATGATCCGCATGAATGCAATGTATAAATTTGATCCTCTTATAAAATGAGGATTTGATATACCTGAGAAGTCAATCAAACATTATGCAAGGGGTAGAGGTGGGATTGAGTATGTATTGGTTAGGTGGTAAAAAATTTTTGATTAATGAAACATATTGATGAAAATGAAAATTCTCTCATTGATAATACTGAGATAATATCTCGATTTACTGACTGTTTACTGACTGCATTTGTAATATATAAGTTATTGTTTTTATTAAAAAGTTATGGCTCCGGTGGTAGGACTTGAACCTACACCCTTAAAATCTGTAATAGATACATCTTTCTTCATATTTGATCAATGTTTTTATTGAAAATATTTTAATGCTCTTAACGAGGTTATTTCGGGGATTATGATTCAAATAGTGATTTTAGAAACTGTGTCAATATGTGTCAGTTTGTGTCAGAATTGAGGTAAATTCACGGCAATCACAAAAATAACTGGATTTAAAACAGCTACATAACAGCTACGTTGCGTAGCTATTTTTATGGTGTTCACTATGTATGTTCAGGTGTATAATGGGGTAAATTAGCTACATGGTAGCTGAAGGGCATGAAGCTACAATCGCTGTAGATGCCTATGATATATGGCGGAGGGCCAGAGACTCGAACTCTGAAGTGTTTCACCACGGCGGATTTCAAGTCCGCTGCCTTACCAGTTAGACTAGCCCTCCGAATATCGTTTAATCTATATATAATATGCAAATTATGCGGGGAAAAATCAATAGATCAGTTGATATTTTCCTTGTTTTAAATTCCTGACTATCGGTTCAATTTTACTTTATGCCTTTGCACCATAGCGGGAAAGGAATTTAAATAACGGCAGCCTCTCTAATCCGGCGTATGTTCCCGGCTGCGTTATGCTTGTTGAATATCGTCGTACCCACTACAAGGTAGTTTGCTCCGGCGCTGACAAGTCGAGAGGCATTGTCAAAATTCACGCCGCCGTCAACAGAAATCAGCAGTGAGGGATTCTTCCCGATGGCAGCCCCTGCAATTTTCCTGATACGGGCATACGATTCTTCGAGAAACTTCTGACCCCCGAACCCCGGATACACTGACATGACAAGAACCAGATCTACAAGTTCCAGATAAGCGGTCACAGTCTCTACAGGAGTGTCGGGACGTATTGTAATACCGGTATGGACTCCGTGCTTCTCAACAGTTTCCACAGCCTCCGGTATGGATTCCACAGCCTCTGCATGGATGGTAATATAATCACTACCGGCGTCGACGAAAGCTCCTATCATCTCAAGAGGGTTATCCACCATAAGGTGCACATCAAGAGGAAGATCGGTCAATCGCCTGACCGTTTCGACAAAACTCGGGCCATACGAGAGATTGGACACAAAATGCCAGTCCATGACATCAATATGAAATGCATCACAGCCGCCCTCAACAGCCCGTGTGACTTCCTCGCCAAGACACGATAGATCCGCAGCGAGTAATGAAGGAACAATTTTCACATTCATAACTGTACCACTTATTCTGATTTTGACACGACCAGATCAACCACATCATTTGTATGCGCAGGCAATCCCGGATCGGGGTACTGTTCAACAACAGTATCGGGCAAAAGATCGGTATGTTCTTCCCGCTGTATGTTAATCCGGGAAGGATTGAAACCGTAAGTGTTGAGAGTATCCACTGCTGCCGGCAAGCTCAGATTTATTATGTACGGCATTATAATATTTGTTTCTTTTTCCCCGTTGGAAATATAAAGAATAACGCCGGTATTTTCAGGTACATCCTGTCCGCCCTCGGGTTCCTGTCTTGCCACGATGCCGTAAAGATATTCGTTGGATGGCCTCCACGCTTGCTCCTTTACATAAAGACCGGCAGCCTGAATATCCATATCCGCCTCACGCGGTGTCTTTCCAACCACATCAGGCACCCTCAAAGGCTTAGCCCCTCTGGAAAGAATAATCATGATCCTGCGTCCCGGTTTTACCATGGTACCCGGCGCGGGCATCTGGAATGATATGGTGTCTTTGGGATAGTAATTATGATACTCGGTTGAATCAGCCAGAAGAATGAGCTTCCTTCCCCTTGCAATCATTTTTGCATCTTCAAACGGTTTTCCCCTGAGGTCAGGCGCATTGATTTCCTTGCCGGTCCTCTGATAAAACGGCATAACGATATTATCCATCGTTAACGCGAATATCACTCCTGCCAGTATAAAAGCACATCCGGCAAGGAATACGTGCTTGAGTATTGACGAAATAATACGTTTTGAACGTTTCTTTTTAACAGTTTTTAATTCGCTGGTTTTATGTATTTCAAACTGCGAACTGTCATTCATGTCTCAACCTCGCGGCGAACGCTCCCCCTCCGCACATCTGAAAGGGGAAAATCAGGTATCCAAACTCCCGTTCAAAATCCTTGAACCTGTTGTCACGTTCAATGGAAAACTCCTTATGATGTTCAAGGAATACGGCAACGATTTCCTCATTTTCTTCCGGTTCGAGGCTGCAGGTACTGTAAACGAGCACACCTCCCGGTTTGACAGCGCTGGCAGCATTTTCTAAAAGGTTCTCCTGGAGTACTGCAAGTCGATGTATATCATTCTCGGAAAGATGCCACCTCATATCCAGCCGTTTTGACAGTACCCCCGTACCGGTGCAGGGGGTATCGAGTAAAACACGATCACAGCATGTTTGTCGGTCATTCGTGAAAACCAATGCATCACCGGCAGCACAGTTGATAGATGCAAGCCCCAGCCGGTCCGAAGCATTCCTGACAAGCCCGAGCCGAGCTGGATGAATATCAACAGCAATAACCTTTCCGGAGTCACACATAAGCTCAGCACACTGTGTTGCCTTACCCCCCGGTGCGGCGCAGAGATCAATAATGGTTTCCCCTGAAACAGGGGCAAGCAATTCCGCTGCCATTCCCGCAGCAGGGTCCTGCACAGTGAAAAGCCCCTCCTTGAATGTTTCAGTATCAAAAAGCCCTTCTCCCTGAAGGACTGCGCGATAACCGTGCATTCCCGGAACCTCAGCAGTTTTAAATCCTTCTTCCGAGAGCCGCTCCGTGAGTTCCTCGGGGGCGATTTTCAGTCGTGCAGTGCGAATACATATCGGATGTTTCTCATTTCCGGCACGACAGATTGATTTAGCCGCCTCTTCTCCGTAGTACTCCTTCCATCGGTTGACCAGCCACAGTGGATGTGACATTTCCACTGACAAATGTTTGAGGGGATCGGATGGAAACGGCGGTTCACCCTCACGCTCAAATCGCCTGAGAAGTGCATTGACAAGTCCGGCGCCCTTTCTCCCGTAGCGAACAGATGCCATGTTCACACTTTCGTTGACTGCCGCCCATTCGGGAACCGAATTAAGAAACATTATCTGAAACAGGCCGAGCCGCAGGATATTTCGTATTCCCGGGGCAAGGGTATCAGACTGCTTATTATAGTAAGTATCGATTATGTGGTCAAGACGTAATTTCCAGCGGAGCACACCGAGTAGAAGTTCCCGTATTAACCCGCGATTCCGTTTATCCAATTTTGCGATTCGAGGAGCGCTCAGAAGGCGGTCTGCGTACGCTCCTTTTTTTTCAATCCGTAAAAGCAGTCTAAGGGTAATTTCCCGAGCCGTCAGATTTCCCGCTTTCTTACGGTTTTTCAAAAAACTATCCTTTCGGCAGAAGAAGGGAGTTCAAACACGAGGTCATTTTCAGTGAGGCCGCTGTTAATGGAGCATCTGGAAAATTCCATATCCACCACCCCATGGCTGTTTTCAATGCTCAGTTTACGGGGGAAAAGTACACTATTTACATCATTAAAACCCGAAGCTCTTTTATTCCAGACAGTTACACCATCACGGCTTAGCTTTTCATCTACAACAACCATCTCCGGTCCTTTGAGTGTGTAACGGTACACGGTGGAATCTTTTTTCAATGTTAAAACCAATCGGTCACTGTATCGGTCAAGCGTTGTCTGGAAATCGGCGCGATCCCGGGGAGGTGGGAGCATACATGTTAATATCGATGTAACATTGTTTAAATCTATATCGAGTTCAGGTATAAGATCATGAACAATATCCTCATCCTTTCCCAGGGTAACAAATGTATTTTCGGATGGCCAGTATAGATTGAGTGAGTCGGGAGATGTCCAGATAATCACCCCGACTATGCCGCCGAAACCCTTGACATAAACCCGGAAGCGATCGGGTCTGATATATCTTATAGAAAGATTGGTTTTAACATTGAAAAAAGATTCCACCGTGTACCGTTACACACTCAAAGGACCGGAGATGGTTGTTGTAGATGAAAAGCTAAGCCGTGATGGTGTAACTGTCTGGAATAAAAGAGCTTCGGGTTTTAATGATGTAAATAGTGTACTTTTCCCCCGTAAACTGAGCATTGAAAACAGCCATGGGGTGGTGGATATGGAATTTTCCAGATGCTCCATTAACAGCGGCCTCACTGAAAATGACCTCGTGTTTGAACTCCCTTCTTCTGCCGAAAGGATAGTTTTTTGAAAAACCGTAAGAAAGCGGGAAATCTGACGGCTCGGGAAATTACCCTTAGACTGCTTTTACGGATTGAAAAAAAAGGAGCGTACGCAGACCGCCTTCTGAGCGCTCCTCGAATCGCAAAATTGGATAAACGGAATCGCGGGTTAATACGGGAACTTCTACTCGGTGTGCTCCGCTGGAAATTACGTCTTGACCACATAATCGATACTTACTATAATAAGCAGTCTGATACCCTTGCCCCGGGAATACGAAATATCCTGCGGCTCGGCCTGTTTCAGATAATGTTTCTTAATTCGGTTCCCGAATGGGCGGCAGTCAACGAAAGTGTGAACATGGCATCTGTTCGCTACGGGAGAAAGGGCGCCGGACTTGTCAATGCACTTCTCAGGCGATTTGAGCGTGAGGGTGAACCGCCGTTTCCATCCGATCCCCTCAAACATTTGTCAGTGGAAATGTCACATCCACTGTGGCTGGTCAACCGATGGAAGGAGTACTACGGAGAAGAGGCGGCTAAATCAATCTGTCGTGCCGGAAATGAGAAACATCCGATATGTATTCGCACTGCACGACTGAAAATCGCCCCCGAGGAACTCACGGAGCGGCTCTCGGAAGAAGGATTTAAAACTGCTGAGGTTCCGGGAATGCACGGTTATCGCGCAGTCCTTCAGGGAGAAGGGCTTTTTGATACTGAAACATTCAAGGAGGGGCTTTTCACTGTGCAGGACCCTGCTGCGGGAATGGCAGCGGAATTGCTTGCCCCTGTTTCAGGGGAAACCATTATTGATCTCTGCGCCGCACCGGGGGGTAAGGCAACACAGTGTGCTGAGCTTATGTGTGACTCCGGAAAGGTTATTGCTGTTGATATTCATCCAGCTCGGCTCGGGCTTGTCAGGAATGCTTCGGACCGGCTGGGGCTTGCATCTATCAACTGTGCTGCCGGTGATGCATTGGTTTTCACGAATGACCGACAAACATGCTGTGATCGTGTTTTACTCGATACCCCCTGCACCGGTACGGGGGTACTGTCAAAACGGCTGGATATGAGGTGGCATCTTTCCGAGAATGATATACATCGACTTGCAGTACTCCAGGAGAACCTTTTAGAAAATGCTGCCAGCGCTGTCAAACCGGGAGGTGTGCTCGTTTACAGTACCTGCAGCCTCGAACCGGAAGAAAATGAGGAAATCGTTGCCGTATTCCTTGAACATCATAAGGAGTTTTCCATTGAACGTGACAACAGGTTCAAGGATTTTGAACGGGAGTTTGGATACCTGATTTTCCCCTTTCAGATGTGCGGAGGGGGAGCGTTCGCCGCGAGGTTGAGACATGAATGACAGTTCGCAGTTTGAAATACATAAAACCAGCGAATTAAAAACTGTTAAAAAGAAACGTTCAAAACGTATTATTTCGTCAATACTCAAGCACGTATTCCTTGCCGGATGTGCTTTTATACTGGCAGGAGTGATATTCGCGTTAACGATGGATAATATCGTTATGCCGTTTTATCAGAGGACCGGCAAGGAAATCAATGCGCCTGACCTCAGGGGAAAACCGTTTGAAGATGCAAAAATGATTGCAAGGGGAAGGAAGCTCATTCTTCTGGCTGATTCAACCGAGTATCATAATTACTATCCCAAAGACACCATATCATTCCAGATGCCCGCGCCGGGTACCATGGTAAAACCGGGACGCAGGATCATGATTATTCTTTCCAGAGGGGCTAAGCCTTTGAGGGTGCCTGATGTGGTTGGAAAGACACCGCGTGAGGCGGATATGGATATTCAGGCTGCCGGTCTTTATGTAAAGGAGCAAGCGTGGAGGCCATCCAACGAATATCTTTACGGCATCGTGGCAAGACAGGAACCCGAGGGCGGACAGGATGTACCTGAAAATACCGGCGTTATTCTTTATATTTCCAACGGGGAAAAAGAAACAAATATTATAATGCCGTACATAATAAATCTGAGCTTGCCGGCAGCAGTGGATACTCTCAACACTTACGGTTTCAATCCTTCCCGGATTAACATACAGCGGGAAGAACATACCGATCTTTTGCCCGATACTGTTGTTGAACAGTACCCCGATCCGGGATTGCCTGCGCATACAAATGATGTGGTTGATCTGGTCGTGTCAAAATCAGAATAAGTGGTACAGTTATGAATGTGAAAATTGTTCCTTCATTACTCGCTGCGGATCTATCGTGTCTTGGCGAGGAAGTCACACGGGCTGTTGAGGGCGGCTGTGATGCATTTCATATTGATGTCATGGACTGGCATTTTGTGTCCAATCTCTCGTATGGCCCGAGTTTTGTCGAAACGGTCAGGCGATTGACCGATCTTCCTCTTGATGTGCACCTTATGGTGGATAACCCTCTTGAGATGATAGGAGCTTTCGTCGACGCCGGTAGTGATTATATTACCATCCATGCAGAGGCTGTGGAATCCATACCGGAGGCTGTGGAAACTGTTGAGAAGCACGGAGTCCATACCGGTATTACAATACGTCCCGACACTCCTGTAGAGACTGTGACCGCTTATCTGGAACTTGTAGATCTGGTTCTTGTCATGTCAGTGTATCCGGGGTTCGGGGGTCAGAAGTTTCTCGAAGAATCGTATGCCCGTATCAGGAAAATTGCAGGGGCTGCCATCGGGAAGAATCCCTCACTGCTGATTTCTGTTGACGGCGGCGTGAATTTTGACAATGCCTCTCGACTTGTCAGCGCCGGAGCAAACTACCTTGTAGTGGGTACGACGATATTCAACAAGCATAACGCAGCCGGGAACATACGCCGGATTAGAGAGGCTGCCGTTATTTAAATTCCTTTCCCGCTATGGTGCAAAGGCATAAAGTAAAATTGAACCGATAGTCAGGAATTTAAAACAAGGAAAATATCAACTGATCTATTGATTTTTCCCCGCATAATTTGCATATTATATATAGATTAAACGATATTCGGAGGGCTAGTCTAACTGGTAAGGCAGCGGACTTGAAATCCGCCGTGGTGAAACACTTCAGAGTTCGAGTCTCTGGCCCTCCGCCATATATCATAGGCATCTACAGCGATTGTAGCTTCATGCCCTTCAGCTACCATGTAGCTAATTTACCCCATTATACACCTGAACATACATAGTGAACACCATAAAAATAGCTACGCAACGTAGCTGTTATGTAGCTGTTTTAAATCCAGTTATTTTTGTGATTGCCGTGAATTTACCTCAATTCTGACACAAACTGACACATATTGACACAGTTTCTAAAATCACTATTTGAATCATAATCCCCGAAATAACCTCGTTAAGAGCATTAAAATATTTTCAATAAAAACATTGATCAAATATGAAGAAAGATGTATCTATTACAGATTTTAAGGGTGTAGGTTCAAGTCCTACCACCGGAGCCATAACTTTTTAATAAAAACAATAACTTATATATTACAAATGCAGTCAGTAAACAGTCAGTAAATCGAGATATTATCTCAGTATTATCAATGAGAGAATTTTCATTTTCATCAATATGTTTCATTAATCAAAAATTTTTTACCACCTAACCAATACATACTCAATCCCACCTCTACCCCTTGCATAATGTTTGATTGACTTCTCAGGTATATCAAATCCTCATTTTATAAGAGGATCAAATTTATACATTGCATTCATGCGGATCATCCATTCCACGCCGCCCTTTAATGCGGCTGTGTAAAAGACTCCGGGCACATCGCCGCCGGTACGCTCGATATACTGCTCAACTACCTCCATCATAGTTGACCAGAAAAGCTGGTCGAGAAGTACACCAGATGTGGGGCAGATTCTTTGATCAAATCCGGGTATAGCAAAAAGACCATATGTATCGCACATCCGACCGGCATGTAAATCGGTTTCCTTGTAAACCGTTCTGCCCTGAGGTACTTCTATGTTTCGTGTCATCGGGCCGAGAGAAGCAGTTTTCATGCCTCGCTTTTTGAACAGATCGAGGAACATGAGGTCGATCTCGTCATCCGGTTTTGTTATTCCCATAATCACACAATCTTTCGAGGTTCCTTTAAAATTTTTATCAAATCTATCCATGTTAGCATATACCCATTCCCGCTTGTTATTATCGAATGACGCCCCCTCAATTTTTCTTGTGATAGCGAGTCCGCTGCGACGGGTATCCGCCTCTCCCGAGATTGAGTAGTGAAGACTGTATCCCCAAATAGTACCGCCGTCAAGTTTTGTATCTACAGCCATTTTCGCGATTTTCCTTATCGTCCCGAGTTCAGCACCTATAAGCTCAATTTGTCTCATCGCCACATCGAAATAGTTGTCCATAAGGGGATTATTGAGATTTACCCACCCTGCCTCTCCCCTTGATCTTTTATGTTTAATAATATCCTCGGTAATTTTCGGTTCATCGCCCTTAACCGGAACACTGATACCTCTTCGGGCAAGAATACGGCAAACGTCAGCGAGCATCATCCAGATAGTTGTTTTTCCGACTACGCCCGAAACAGGTCCAATCGGAGCAGGCATGCCAGGGACATAAACAAGTCCGCCCAATGAGGTTGCCTGATTTTCAATCCAGATATCAGCATGGTTTCTGAGAGTGAGCGCCCTTACTTCATCTCTGAGAAACTCGGGGTACTGTACATCACCGCTCCATGAACTGGGTTGGGCAATGACAAAAATATTTTTCTCCTTAATGTGATCGATAAATTCTTTATTACCCAGTGTTGAACAAGTGAGGATCAGATCGCCGTCCCCGGCTTCATTCATGTTGTATCCGAAACTGAATATCTCAGGTTCGCCGTTACGTCCGGGCCAGGAGTCTGCTTCGGAGTGACCTGCATCCCACGAGTCCTGAAAGCAGCGGCCGCCGTTTTGAAAGGTTCGGGCAATAGCGTATGCAGCTTCCATCAGGTTTTCTGCCTGGTTCTCTCGAATCCAGGTGAGTCTCTCTCTGACTTTTTTCGTATACTGTATAGCAAGTGGTTCTGTACTATTATCAGCAGAATATGATGATTCTCCTGTGGAATGGGCTTTACGAATAAGTTTTGACATACATACTGCAGTCAACGGAATAACTTTAATTGCTTTTCGTCTGTTCATAGTAATCCTCCCGTGTAATGATTGAGACTATTCAGGTTTGATCTATCACATAATGTATATATAATTCAAAAGCTATAAGAATATTTTATTATTTTTTTTAATGCTCAATACTGTGATGTAAGGATGAGTAATTTAAGGAATGAAATGAAATAGGAAATAGTTTACAATTTTTTTCGGAGAGATTTCGGTAACAACGATAACAATATGCTTCACACAAGCAGATTCCTTTAGAAATTTGAATATATTTTGAATATATATTGAATGGTACTGTTTATAAACAAAAATTACATATTCATCTCCCAACTGAATCTTCTGATCCGTAGTCAGAATCAAATGGTTATTAGCACATCATCGTAAATCATTAATAATTAATCTAAAGCGTTATGACATCTGCACATACAAAATATTATTTCATTCCCATAATTAACATCATTTCATCTATTTCACACCATTTCTTACACATATTTACACACATTGAATATGTGCGAATTAGATTAAAATATGTGAATTACACCAAAATATATCATTTCCAAGAAATATACTTATTATTTTAGACGCGGGCTTTATACCACCACTTTTACCATGTTATTAATTTAAAAATGTAAAAAATCTTTTTTTTAATAGTGACCTCCTGACTGCCAGCTAGGTGTTCAGTAAAATCATAACTTCTTAATTATCAATAAGATCAGCGTAACCACATATATTTACATATTTTTACTTTATTTACATTATTTCTATTATTCCCATTATTTCTATTATTTATCGAAAAATTAGTAACAAATCGTCTGAAAATTAGTAACAAACATATTTTTATGATACACTGATATTATCAATGATTTGTCTCTTTCATTTCAATCTTACTAATACGTACTCAACTCCTTTTTCTTTAGCATAATGCTTAATTGACTTCTCAGGTATATCAATAACATTTTTTTCTGCAATCGATACAAGTTCACGAATTCGATCTCTCTGTCCGAAAGCATCAATACTCTTCCCGGAAAATATGATTTTCTGAGAATCATCGAGAATAAGAATGAGCTGACCTTTCTCAGTAAATGATTTCTTTATCAGTTGACATTTAATAAAAGCGTTTTTCTTGACTATAATAATCTGATTATATGTAACATCATCTGTCATTGGTGGTCATAGTAAAAGAGTAAGATTACGAAGGAGTAAAGGAAACGATTAGTGTACTATTCAGGTGATAAGTGCATTAAATATTAATCGGGTAATTAATCTGTAATAAGCAGAAAAAAGAGCCTTCTCCTGAAATTCAGGGAAGGCTTTTAAATATTTTAAATGCACTTTCGTACTCAAATAAAATCAACACCCCCACCTGAAACTGACAGAAGTTTTTTAACACCTGAAGCGCTGACTTCGAAAAGTACATATTCCTCACTCTCATAGCCTATGTTCCTCACAACCCAGTAACTTTTACCATCAACATGAATGATGCCGAGCGGTATATCAGCGGATACAAAAAACATTTCAGCCTGATAGACCTTAAACAAATTATCAACACATGAAAAATGCCCTTCCTTATCTCGCAACATCCACCCTTTGAAATATGATATACATTGACTTCTCATGCTTCCGGAATATTCATTTTTTGCTTCCACAAAATAGATGATAGTATCATTTTGCGGGGCAGCATTCCGGATGAGGTTGAAGAATGTAATATCGGTGTCAGTTCTAACTTCTTTCGGCCAGGAATGATTTGACTTGTCTTCATATGCAGTTAATAACGGTTTAAAAAAAGAATTGAAATCCATCCATTCATCAGATTTTTTATCAACAGTTGTCACTGTTTGAACATGCTGCTGCTGTGAAGTTGCTAAAAATAGCTCATTAGAAAGGCGATAAAAAAAATTCCCTGCTCTACCGACTTTTTTCTTTTTTGTTAAATCACCCACAAAAGCCCATCGCTGGTCACAATTGGTATACACCAGCGCCGGTTTAAATATAGTCATCGTTTCCCATGTGCCGTTGCGCCTGAAAAAATGCCATTTTTCGGGGATTTTTTTAAGCGGTTTATACCATGCTTTAGGTATGTCATCAAGCCTATTATAAACTGTAGATGGTGGGCGTTTGCCAGCTTCATCATACCATTTAACAGGCCATGGTATTGTCCATGTACCTTTATCATAAATTGCAAAAGGGATAAGAATGTTGTTTGAATCGGCCAGGCCAATGTATATTGGAGAAGTGTTATTATTAATCTCGGAGGTTTGCCCGGTACACTTATTTACAGTTAAGAAGGCAGAAAAAACTACAAGAAATAACAAACATGTGATTGTTTTTTTCATGGCTGAGTGTGCCTTTCCAACATTTCTCATATCAAATTCATGAGGGCTAACAAATCCCAATAATCTTGTTATCTGGTTCAATTTAGAACATTCAAAAACTTCAAACAAGTAATTTTCCTTTAAATGAATCGAGTTTTTACTGAAAAATACATTTATCACAATGAGAACCGCCAACGAGAGATAGGTGTCTCCTGTTTCATACCCAAAGTCTCTGTGTTACCCGACACAGCAACGCAATTGTTCAATACGAGACAATATCTCGGCAAACAACCTTTCGTCTATCGCAACCTCTGCCATCTGAAACGTGATGTATCTGCTATGCTTGACAACCCTTGCTCCAATCTTTATTATTTTTCTCTTTACATACAGCGATAATCAGATTATATAGACATTGTAAGGAAACTGAAACTACTCTGTCACCTGGAATGCCAAGGATATGCCAACCGGACTCTACTCCTCCACCCTTAAGGTGAATGGGATCAATGAGACGAGGAAAAAGGTGTTGGTGAAATGACTGAAAAATGGGACATAAACATAATCTTTCATGATTTTGATATGTGGAATCTTGGTTTAAAACAACCATATGAAAAAACCCTTTAATTGCATAACTTAGTTTCTGTTAATACTTAATGGCATAAAATGATACGAAACTATCATTATATCGCGCTCCTTCTCTATGGAACACTTCTTACAGCCGGTTGCAGTCCCGGTGAGCAACAGAACTCTTCAGTTACTCCGGAAAAACTGACAATTGCTGTCATACCTAAGGGCGCAACACACGAGCACTGGAAATCGGTGCATATCGGCGCGCAAAAAGCCGCGAGTGAACTCGGTATCGATATCATCTGGAAAGGTCCTATCAGAGAAGACGACCGCGAGGAACAGCTCCAGATTTATGAGACCTTTATTGCCAGAAAAGTAAACGCAATTTGTATTGCGCCTATAGACGACAGGGTTTTTATCCGCCCTGTCCGGGAGGCAAAAGCACTGGGTATTCCAACAGTTGTTTTTGACTCTGCGCTCCAGGAAAACGAGCATATATCGTTTGTCTCGACCGATAACTATCGCGGGGGAGTCCTCGGTGCACAGCGCATTGCCGAACTACTCGACGGGAAGGGTCGGCTGATTATGATGCGGTACCAGGAGGGGAGCGCCGCCACAGCATACCGTGAACAGGGCTTCCTCGATACCATCATGACATACCCCGGCATTGAGATTCTCTCTGATAACCAGTACTCCGGTGCGACTACCGAATCAGCCTACCAAGCGAGCGAAAACATCCTGAACCGCTTTCCTGAATTCGAGGCGATCTGGATGCCGAATGAGTCGAGTACGTTTGGCTGTCTGCGGGCGCTCCAGAACAGGGGACTGGCGGGAAAGATCGTGTTTGTCGGATTCGATACTTCGACAAAACTGGTTGAAGCCTTGCGTACCGGTGAAATACAGGGTCTGTCCCTGCAAAATCCGTTAAGAATGGGCTATCTCAGTGTCGCTACTGCGGCAGCCTATCTGAAAGGAGAAAAAATCGGATACATGATTGATACGGGGGTAACCATGGCGACACCGGAGAACATGGACAATCCCGATGTTAACGCGCTTTTGATGCATGATTGGTCAGCGTATCTTGAGTGAATCAATGAGCCTGTTCAGCTTTTCTGGCTCTACTCCAATCCACTAACCGCTTTTTAGGACTTCGACTAAAATTTTCAGAATAATCCGGTTAAACAGCCCCCTACAGTACTCCTTTCACAACTTCACTGGCGTTCTGGTTGTACTGACCCCCTTACCCATATATCTGCCATACCCCCCTATACCCGTACTATCTTTATAACTCCCATACATCTTTACCTCTATGACTTGTACTCCAGTTATTATTCAAATACCGTAAGCTTGAGGTTACATTATCACCATCGTCCACCAAACGTAGTCCGGCTGCCCTCATAGGGGTAACTTATTGCACTGCCTATTATGAGGGATTATCACATCCTACCAGTTAGTTGCTACTTATAAAAAAAGCCCTTCTAAAAGAAGAGCTTCAAGTTTTTGTAAGTACTCGCAAAAAGACTTTTTATTTTTATTTTTTTCTCTCTTGAGTACTTGTCTATTTATAGTATCGGTATATTTTATTCTTTCTTTAATATATATGTTAATCACATTGCTTTTAATCTATTTAAAAGAAGACTGTCTTGCTCAAACATCTTTTGGATAAAAAGTCTTAGTTGAAATAGTTCATTTCTTATCGGAGCCTTTTGCCAATTTTTTTCTTCCTATGCGAGAATCAACACCATCAAGCTGCCTATCAATGTATTTCATGCACATAAGACTTCCGGCGTCCCCAGAAGTTGACAGGATTAGCTTGATGCTTAGGGGTTTTGGCTTTACTTGCTAAGGGGGTAATTTAGCTGTATGAGGGTCGGATTGCAGTATACTACGTTGTTTTTTCTTTTAGCTATCTTTTTTTAAAATATGAATCGATGGATACGTGTCTCTATTTAAAAAGTACTTGTACTAATAAATGTAAAAGTGGTAGTATTCATTTACAAGCAGGATTGTTTTAAAAAAACTCATCATTACATAAATTTTATATTCACATTAATATTACTATTGAGGTCAAGAAATGAAAGTAACTTTTTTTGGAGCATGTCGTGAAGTGACAGGTTCAAATCATCTTGTATCAACACAAAACAATTGCATTCTCTTGGATTGTGGACTTTTTCAGGGTAACCGTAAAAGAAGTAGAGAGAAAAACAAAACTTTATCTTATGATACCAGAAGTATTACAAATGTTTTACTTTCTCATGCACACATTGATCATTCAGGTCGTATCCCAATGCTCTCTGCAAGAGGTTTTCAAGGGAGGGTTATAACCACACGAGCTACTCATGATGCGTGTGAATACATGCTCCGTGACAGCGGCCACATACATGAATCAGATGCTGATTATTTGAATTATAAAATAGCAAGAGCATTCGTCTATGAACAAGTAGCTTCACAGAGAAAAAGCAAACGGTTGACTAATGCAGAAATCCAAAAAGAAAAAAATGTTAAAAAAGGACAGGTGGTACATTAAACAAGAAAAAGTCAAGGAGGTTATTGACCGTCATAATTTACCTATAATTACCCCGCTATACACTGTCAAAGAAGCAGAAAAATCTTTGAAACAGTTTGAAGGATATCCATACAATACAACTGTTGAAATAGGGAAAGATGTACATTGTACTTTTTATGATGTCGGGCATATCCTGGGTTCAGCCATTGTTATTATTGATATAAAAGAAAATGCAAAAAAAGTCACAATAGGGTTTACCGGCGATATTGGACGTTTTCATGTTCCCATACTGCGCAATCCGACACTTGTATTTCCACCCAAGCACCAATCCCTTGATTTGCTTATCATGGAAAGTACATACGGAAATCGTCTTCATGAACCTGTAGGGAATTTGAGTAACTTATTAGAAGAAATAATCAATAAAACTTATGAAAGAGGAGGGAGTGTAATCATACCTTCTTTCGCGATGGAGCGAACACAGACTCTCATTTATATGCTTCATGAGTTATATAACGAGGGGAAATTGCCATCTATACCCGTATATATAGATAGTCCTCTTGCATTAAATCTGACTACTGTATTTGGAGAACATCCTGAATGTTATGATTACGAAACACATAAAACTTTTTTAGAAAGCGGTAAAAATCCTTTCAGTTTCAAACAGCTTAAATATATCCAGACTGTTCAAGAATCTATGATATTAAATCGTGATCACTCTCCCCATATTATCATTTCTGCTTCAGGAATGTGTGAATCAGGTAGGATTCTTCATCACCTCCGACATAAAATCCACGATGCCAGAAACACAATTCTTTTTGTGGGATATCAAGCCAGAAATACTTTAGGTCGGCGTATTCTTGAATATGCCGAGGCATACCGTGAGACCGACGGAGATTACCCTTCTGTGAAGTTTATGAGAAAAGACTATCCGCTTAAAGCTGAAGTAGTGCAGTTAGATGGATTTAGTGGACATGCTGATCAAACTGAACTCTTACATTTTCTCACCAAATCAAACCTGCAGGTAAAAAATATTGCTCTTGTCCATGGCGAAAATGACTCTATTGAAACACTGGCGAATTCTTTAAAACAAAAACATTTTTCCACATTTATCCCCACAGAAGGCGAGTCATTTGCAATCGAAGGGTAATTATGGTTAGTACATGAATTAAAAAAACGTAGAGGATAAAAACGTGACTATTTTCTGTTCCATTTCTCAAGCTGTAAGTCGTCAGAACATTCTGGACACTTTCAGTTAAAAATTAATATGTACTTTTAAGGAATTGCAACTTTTTTTCAAGCCTTCTTTCACGTGGTTATATGCTCGTCTCAGTTTCATCGTTATGAACATCAACTTCACCTTGACTTTCCCCATTATTCGGATAAATTGATGGTAGGATGTTCTTATTTGACCCCATCCTTGGAGGTGGCCCATGCAAAGACATTATTCAGTTATTACTTTTGTATTTGTTATTATAATTACAATATCCTCTCCCGCACTTGCGACAGTTCAAGGCACCGTAATGGACACAGACGGCAACCCAGTGGCCGGGGCGACACTGAAATTTGTTCAAACTGACTATCCTGATAATGTAATGACCTCTACAACCGGGACAGAAGGCCGTTATTCCATTGATTTTACCGTTGGAGTTAAAGATGATGAGGTCTCTGTCCCCGATGACTTCTCTCTCGGACACAACTATCCGAATCCATTTAATCCAACGACTACGATACCATTTTCCTTGGACCAGTCTTCTCACATCACACTTAGTGTTTATAACATTATTGGGCAGAAAGTTATAACATTAATCGACAGTTATACTTCTGCTGGAAAACATTCGGTTATTTGGAATGGACTTGGTGACAATGGGAAAATGGTTGCTGCTGGCACATACATCTACCAACTTCACAGTAAAGGAAAAGTTGAAAACAAAAAAATGCTATTAGTAGATGGGGGAAGTTTCCGATATAGTAACAGTAAAAATATTTTAAATAATGCAAATTCAATTCACCTGTCGAAACCTGCTTTAATAGGCAAATTTATCATAATGATTACAGGACCCAATATCTTTGATTATATAGAAAGTGATGTTGTTTTATCAGATGGTATGACGCGTGACTTTGTAGTATCAAGTATTGATTCATTTCGCCCCATTACACATCTCAATCCGATATTTTATATAGATGGCGCTTTTACATTATCATGGCCCGTAAGTACCTACTCTGACTTTGCATTGTACCGACTTTATGAATCAACAACTAAAGAAATGGGTGATGAGCGTGAGATTTATTCATCAGATGACTTGAATAGTACGAAGTACACAGATGCAAATATTCCCAATGGCGAATTACGTTATTATCGTCTTGATGTTGAAAACTCTTTAGGTCTGGTTACTCACGGTACAGTTAGGGCAGCCTTTGCCAATAGTAATATTGTACCTAATGTCCCAGAGGATGGACTTCTTGCCTACTATCCCTTAGATGAAACTGCTGAAGATAGAAGTACATACCATCATGACGGTGTAATTGAAGGTCCTATCCCTACATCAGACAGGAATGACGATGAGAATCGTGCATATTACTTTGATGGAAATGACCAGATAATTATCAGCGGTACAAGTGACTTTAACGATTTAGCTTCATTTACGGTTTCTGCATGGATTTATCCGACAGAGGTTAATACTCATAATACCATTATTTCAAAAGTGAAACCAAATAGAGATTTTGTGTTGAAGATAACTTGGAGTGGCCAACTTGAAATTCATTTTGCCCATTCTGCAACTTATTATGTATGCTATACCGGCGAAGTAATTCCCCTTTTTACATGGACGCATGTTGCTATCACGTGGGATGGCACTATGTGGAAAATATACATAGATGGTGTACCTGTTAAAGAAACAGACTATACAGGGTACGCTCCTCTATGGACAGGAAGTATTATGGCGATTGGGAGCATGAATGAACGAGAAAAGTTTACTGGAAAGATAGATGAAGTCCGAATATATAATCACAGATTGAATGATGATGAAATAACCAGATTGTACTATGAGTTATGAGGTTTTCTGCATGAATAGAGCATGTTCAGAAAAGATTCTATAGTTGACAGTGTCGTCCGCCGTCCGGGTGGGATGACGTATTGAAAGATTGAACACTGAATGCTAACCGGTCTCTACTTCTGCACCCTGAAGGCGAAAGGAATCACTGAGACGAGGAAGATGGTGTTGGTGAAGTAAACAAATATACAATTCAACAATTAAATTTCACATTTGATTTTGATATGGGGAATCCCGATAAACATAGATTGGATGAGAAAAATGTATAAAAATATTGTATTGGCTTATGTATGTATGATCTGTCTCAGCTGCAGTGTTTCAGCAGCTCCGGGTAGATGGGAACAAAAAATTTCCGGTAAGGGATGGAGACTATGGTTAGATAAACAGGCTCATTGGATTGAGGATGATCTCTTTATGCCCCCGGTTGATGTGTCAAGATTGCCGTTGAATCCTCCAACTTGCGGGTGGGACAGATTCGAAAAGATGCCCAGGAAGACTGTATCCGTTCCAGGTACTGTAGAACAATATTTTTGGAGCGCTAACAGCAATCCAGTAGGCAGAGCCGGAGACTACCGTGGTGTATCCTGGTGGAACACAACATTCAACTTAGATAAGTCGCTTACCGGGAAAAAGATACTCATTGCTTTCGAATCGGTCAATCTTCGTGCAGAAGTCTTTGTTAACCACAAACTGGTCGGCTATGACATCATTGGTAACACACCTTTTGAAGTCGATATTACAGCAGCAGTTAATTTCAATACAACAAACCATCTGGATGTCAGGATAACCGATCCCGGTGGTAATTTTTCCTGGCCTGCTCACATTGTTTTTCCCTGGGGCAAAAACTTTGTTCCGATTGTGAGGGGATTCGGCGGAATTACCGGAGAAGTAAGAGTGATAGCTGTTGACAAAGTGCGTGTTGAAGACATATTTGTAGAGAATACCCCGAAAATTAAAGAAACTTCTGTTCATATAAGCCTCTCAAACGCAACAAAATTTAAAATACACGGCCAACTTACCCTCATCATCCACGAGTATTTAAATCCGGAAAATGTGCTCTGGAAAAAAACAATTTCAGAAACCGTACCCACAAACGGCATTGAAAAATCCCTTCATGTGAAAGCACCAAAAGCAAAAATATGGGATATTCTCAAACCGAACCTCTACACAGCATCGGTTACATTCACAAGCTCCGACGGTGCAAACAGGGACACAATGAACAGACGGTTCGGATTCCGCTGGTTCGATATCGGCGAAAAAGACGGTGACCAAAGATTCTATCTCAACGGCAGGCGAGTTTTTATTATGGCAAATGTCCATCGCGGTTACTGGGCGACAAACGGCATATTCCCCACTCCGAAAATGGTGAAAAAAGATGTTGAAATCGCCATAAAAATGGGATTCAACTCTATTGCATATCACAATGCCATCGGACATCAGCTTCTGGTACAATATGCTGACGAATATGGCCTTCTGGCAACCGGTGAATCGGCAGGCTACCGTATCAACGACCGCAGCGGTAAACCTGTCAAAGATAAACTCACCCGTGGCTGGCGGAGAGAAAAACTCTTTCGTTTCATCAAACGTAACCGCTCGTACCCGTCTATCATAGCCTATATGCTTAAAAACGAAGATGGCAACGCACCGGATAATGACGATATGGATAATATAGCAAAAGTACGCGAGATGGATCCGACCAGAATTCTCCTCTATACCGGTGACTGTGACAGAGAACGGCGTGAGTTTGCTAACCTTCAAAAAAATCCACTTAAACTCTTTTATAAACCCAACGATCAAACGGATTATTGGTACGGCTGGTTCGATAAACATCACTGGAACAGGTATCCGGGTTACATGGATGACTGGTGCTACCGTAATCCAAGAAACTATATGCGTCTGAACGCTGTCGATGGTGATCCGTCCACAACGGTCAGGAAGGACGAGATAATCTTTTACGGTGAAGAGGGTGCATTTGGTACGATGCTTTCACTTGGTAAGATTAGAGAACAGCTCTATTTGCAGGGAACATCGGACGGCTGGCGTGAAACCGAACATATCGACTGGTTCAATGCTTATGACCGTTTTCTCGATGAAACAGGATACAGGACATCTTTTCCCACTGTTGATCACCTTACTACGGCTCTTGGTGCAAACATGCATTATTTTCACGGCAGGATAGTGGAAAACGCCCGCATATCGAATGTTATCGATGCCTATAACCTGAACGGCTGGTCTGCCGCAGGAACGCATACCGATATTGTCGATGCCTATCGCAATCCAACAGGCGATCCTTCGATACTCGCATATTATAACAAGCCACTTTATATCGCTGTCAAAATACGTGATAAAGTTCTCCCCGCGGGAGCGAAACCAGTTGCGGATATTTTCATCGTAAACGAAACCGACCTGAAAGGCAAACACACCCTTGAACTGGATTTTATCGACCCATCAGGAAACTCCGTTTTCTCACATTTATATAATGTCAATATCAGAGGGGGTGAGGAGTATGGTCAGTTGCTTATCGAGGAAGTAATACTCCCACCGGTAGAGTACCATGGTTATTATAAGCTCAATGCTCGGATTATGAGTGGAAGAGGTGAGAAATGCACCGGCTTAGATGATGTATTTGCTGTCAATTACAATAACGGGCCAAAAATCACAGGGAAAGTTGCATTAGTTGACACATCAGGATTCATTGCCACCTTCCTGAAAGAGGCACGTAATATGAACGCAGAGGAATTTTCAACATGGAATTCATACAGCGGCCCGCAGATGGATTATATAGTAATTGGCAGACATGATTTTGATACGGTGAGAAAGAGCATTTACAGTCCCATTATGGAGCAGGTAGTCAACGGTGCAATACTTATTGTTCTTGACCATACAGATAAATGGGCAGAATTGTGGGACCGTATCCACGAATACCAAGCGATTCAATATACTGGTGCTATGACATTCGGCGGAAACGGTCGTCTCTTTGTCGGCAAAAGCTTACTTCTGAACGGTCTGCCGCAATCGCAGGCTATGAACTGGGAATATCAGATTTTCTATCGAAGCAGCCCGCGTGGTCTTAATATGGGACGAGTCGGAAACGAAACAGTCGTTGCACTCGCCGCACAAAGCAGAAAAGACATTGTCACAGCGGTCGCAAGAATACCCTTCGGGAGAGGTTATATCATAGCAAGCACGCTTGATATCATTCCATACCTAACATCGGATATGCCGCAGTCAGCGATCGCGAAACGTCTATTCATGAATTTTCTTGAGTATGCGAAATAGATACGGTGTTATCTGGATTAATATTGATCAAATGTGCTGGGGAACATAAATATCTAAATAATAAAAAGGACTCAGGGATTATTATAAATCCTTGTTTTGTTAAGTGGTGAGCCCGGAAGGATTCGAACCTTTGGCCCTCGGCTTAAAAGTTCGATTCAGTGATTTGCGGTGTAATAAATACAATCACTTACGAAGGCGTTGGGTGCGGGGAAAGTGTATAATTCTGCACCCTATACGCACCCATTTACCGCGTTCTGCAATCCCCTAATATTTCCTCCTCCCGGTTCAACTTCACCTTGACATTCCCCATAATTTAGATAAATTGAAAGCAGGATGTTCAAAGTGACCTTGATCCGAAAATCCGATTAAAATTCATATTTGATTTTAATATTGGAGATCCAGGTTATAATAGTATTTATCTTTAAAGGAGATATTATGATAAAAGAGTTCGGTGACGGCTCTGGATTCATTTTACCTTATAAGTTATT
>JBHPFF010000017.1:0-34545 GCA_042572165.1 Candidatus Latescibacterota bacterium
AAAAAAGATGGTACATACTGTTTTACTGAAAGAACGGTGTTGTGTCCGGGAATTTCGCCTTTAAACCGGGGAATCCCCACCTCATGTGAAAGCTTTAGCATCTGCCCCCCGGCTGGAACCATAGATCGGGAAGCTGAGTCAGGTATTCGCAAAAGCGAAATTTCACCGAATACAGAAAACGACTGATTTCTGTTCCTGCCGAGTTTAAGATCGTCAATGTCATCGAAACGTCGAAAACGAGTTCCAATTTGAAAATATGACTGAAGAGCGCTTGGAGCAATACGATGAATCACGTCCAGTCCGAGCGAGAATTCACCACCGCGTTCACGATAAAGGTAATTTGCCCCACCTCCCAGCTTATTGTCTTCCTCGGTTCTGTCATATACGCGGGCTTTGAGCATCGGCCAGAAAGAAGTATTGTAAATTCCTACATCATATCCGAGGCGCCCGGATTTCATACCATACAGGATTTCGGTATAATACATGTTTATTCCGACGGGATCAGCACCCATAAAAAACAATCCAAGTTTTCCTCCATCCACATCTGTAATACAATAGGGAGTGTGTACGAACGGTTTGTATGCTTCCCACAAGGGGATTCCTTTGCTTTCAAAAGCAGTTTCAGGCTGAAGGCGGTGTAAATCCGGTTCATTTATTACTCCGCCAGTTTCAACTGCAATTTCTTTGCCTGCACGCGGCTCAAACGGCATGGTACACAGGCGGTACATCCCTCGGTGCATGCTCTTGAAAGAGAGAGTTTTCCCATCCGGTGAAATTTTTGGATCACATGCAGCATAGTATACCGAAGTAAGCTGATACAGCCTCGTTTCAATCGTATCCCATGCAAAAATATTCCATACACCGCCCCGGTTCGAGGAGAGGACAATCCAGCGGCAGTTCGGTGAAAAAAAAGGATCGTTATCTTCATGTATGTCGGAGCGATACAGAGGTTTCATTTTGCCGGTATCGGGATTTATGAGGACAATATCGGAATTCTTACCGCTTTTAACTACAGCGGCAATACACGAGCCGTCAGGTGACCATCGCGGTGTTTCCCAGAGTAAGCCCGGTTCAGACACAAGTGTTTGAAAAGACAATTCTTTTTCATTTAACAGTATCAGGTCAGTCCACATGCCGTTTCGACGTGCTGCAACAAATGTTGTACCATCGGGGGAAAGATCAGCAGAATAAACATGTTCTCCACGAGTAAGCCGGGTATGCATTTTTGTTTTCTGATCAAAAATCACCAGATTTGTAAAATCCAGGTCACCTTTACCAAGAGGATGAAGAAAATGCTCACCGAAAACGAGGCGTCCATCAGGAATCCTGTTGACCGTATCAAGATTGTTTAGTCTTCCCGTGGTTGTCTTGTGTAAAATTTCACCGGTAACAGGCGATATTTCAACGAGTGTTGTTTTCATGTCGTAGCCGGTTCTGAGTATCTGTATTGTTCCATTTTCTGTCCAGAAATGGGCGGTTACAGTATCAAGGGGTTCTGAAAAAATCTCCCGCCCGGCTGGAAGCCCCACGGCAGAGATTCTTTTTTGAAGTTTTCCAGTTTGAGCCGTGTAGTCCTCGACAAATTCCCGGTAAAATTCCCTGTGAGATTTCCCTGTTACATGTTTTAAGGCTTTGCGCGTACTGCCAATAGGGTGCCGAGCCTGATATTTGCTTAACATGGCAAATGCATCCCCGCCATATACCCTGTTCATGTACTCAACCATATGGTAACCGGACAGATAGATTCTTTTTCGGGGAGGGGAATATGGAGGTCGTGTGCCTGCTGCGGACATACTCCAGAGACCTTTTCCTTCAGTAAATGACATCATTTCACCCTTAAAAAGAGAACAACGTCCCCGACCGCCGTCGGTAAACATGGTTTCGGCGTTGGTAGCAACACCTTCAATAATCCACCCCGGTGAAATGCCATTTGTTACCGCCAGACCATCCCCGATAATACGACACAAAGCACCGTACCAACCTTGACGGGTTGTTACATGAGCGAAATGCGTATATTCGTGTGTAAATACTTCATCCATAAAGTCGGAACCTGGCCCGAGGCCCCTGAGTGTAAAAACGGGAGTTTCAAAAAGCGATATTCGGTTGGGAAAGACATTATAAAATCCATTAAAAATATCTGTTCCAGGGTTCAGTACTATCGGACAGCGGCGAGGTTTGACATCGAGGTAACCGGCAACATCATCATACACCTCGCCGGTGAGGGAAAGAACCCGCCGGGCAAATAATTCATGACCCTCGGGATAATATATTGTGAAATGATCGTTACAAATCGTTCGCCATTTCCATCCTGGATGGTATCGTGCGTGAGATTGAGCGTGAGGTATCATAACTGATAATGTAACTATCAGAAATACAACAATATTTTTCATTTCCAATACCGTAAATAATGACTCAGCGTTATTTTGTTTCCAGAAAATTAGAATCCCTGTTTATCAAATAACGGTTTCATCACGTTGATATATTCCCTGCCGCCGATTTGACATACACCCTTGAAGTAGTAAGGGACTGATCCACGTCTAACCATCTCGTCAGTCCACTGGGCGCAGATCATTTGCTGAATAACATTTCCCACGATGCCGGATGTCGGGCATATAGTGTCTTTGCGCCCCTTGATTGTAATCACACCTCCCGATTCGGGTGAAAAATTATCAAAACCTGCATCAGCGACATCAATAAGGCGTCCATAAACCTCTTCGCCGTCAAGAGAATCCGGCCCGATGCCTATAACATATGCACCCTCAACCTGTTTTTCCAGTGCAAGTTTAATCTCATCCGGATAAGCAGGGGAGATACCGTTGGTGAGTATCACGTTCTTTTCTCGCGAGAGGTCCCAGTTGCCCAGGTTCACAATCATTGGGCCGCACTCGACATAGTGAAGTTCACTGGCAAGGCCTGGATGTTCGAGACTCCGGACAAACCATGTTCCGCCGTCCCTGATCCTTCGCGCCATTGTTACTGCAACTTCCCTGATTCGATCCATGTGTTCCTTAACTCGTTCGACACGCTCTGTAAGTATGCGTATATATTCAGCGCTCTTGTCCACTTCCTTTGCACTCTTGTCCGCCAGTTTATTGGCTGTTTCAGCATTAAGCATCCAGTAAACCGTCCCTGAACCTGTAGAAGTTGAGGGGCATATTGTTATCTCGGGAATTTCCGGAGCGTGGACAAGTCCTTGGTAATAAGGTACATGGCTGTGAAGAATATCGTTAGAAACATCTTTCAATAACAGGTCATCTTCGTTGGGATTGGTGAAGCCGGCGGGTCGAAATTCGTTGTTAATGTAGTTTACAGTTACGCATACAACGTATACACCGCGGTCGCGTGCTGCCTGTACAGCCTTATTGCAACTGTTCGTAAAGACCATATCACCTTTTTTAAGTTCGTCGAAACCTTTATGGTCTTTCATTACTCCGGAATTACCGCGGCGTGTTTCCTTTGTCTCGGAGCCAGGCATGTGACCGACATTAATAGAAGCCCAGACAGTGCCGCCACTTTTTATCACATGCGCTGCACGTGAACTTAACTCTCCAATGTGATCAAGCTCTCCGCTCAGACGTCCGAGGATTTCCATCGTTCCCAGGTGATATTCCTCCATAAAAAGAACTGTGTGACCAAAGGTATACTCGTTTTCCCACTTACATGTGTTCTTTTTAATTGGATGCGCTTCGGTTGGAACTGTGTTTGTAATCACTCCGGCAGCAATTCCCGCACCAAGTGCTGCTCCGGTACGAAGCATTTCACGTCGACTCGTTTGTGACATTTTACTCTCCCCTGATTCTCTCATTGTAACGTGTGTGTTATCGTCGTATATTTGGACAAAATATCTCGATATACATAGAAATATTTGCTTTATTAACTTATAATTGGGCAATTTTAAAAGATCAATGATAAAGAATAGCAGGTTCAGATATATAATACAACTGCTTTTATGTGAGAAGTGACAAAGAATCTATTTTATGGTATTTATGATTATACATTTCATTATCAAATGAGGAGGCCTTATGTCAAAACATAGCCCGACACGCCGGAAATTTTTAATGCATTCAGGCATAATGGTGTCGGCACTTACCTTAATGTCAGATAGGGTTTCAGCCGATAATAATAGTATCAACGGTATTGTAGATACACACATCCACCTGTGGGCCAGAGATAAAAAGCGATTTCCCTACCAGCCTGATTCCACGTACAGCCCTGATTATGCCAGTACCGTCGAACAATGGGAGAACGACCGTATTGGCACCGGTATATCAATGGCAATTTTTGTCCAGGGGGCACCTTATGGTGACGATCCCCGCTTTCTTTTTCACTGTCTTGAAAAGGCGCCACAATCATTCAGAGGAGTATGCCTGGTTAATCCAAATGTACCGGAAGGTTCCCGTATCCTGGAAGAAAACATCCAAAAAAATAATCATATTGTCGGGGTGCGGCTTCAAACAAGCTGGTTATGGGGTATTGAATGGAATTCCCCGCATCTTGAAGCATTCTGGAAGAAAGTAGGTGAATTGGATAAGGTACTGCAGATACATCTGGAACCGGAGTTTAGCTGGAATTTTGAACGAATGGTGAAAAAATATCCTGAAACACGCGTCGTGATCGATCATCTGGGACGTCCTCGTAGTGGTGATGCTGTAAACTATATGCAATTGCTAACTACATCCAGGTATCCGAACGTGTTTATGAAACTCAGTTCCTTTTCACCCGAGTCAAAGCAGGAACCGCCTCATGACAAACTGAAACCACTTATAGATGAGATAATCAGAAGATTTACACCCAAAAGGCTGGTATGGGGAAGCAACCAATACCGAGGCGGAATGGGAAGCGATGCATATAAAAGGTTACTCAATAAAGCTCTGTGGTTTCTGGATGAACTTTCAATAGATGAAAAGCGTCAGATTTTTGTTGATAATCCAAGGCGTTTGTATAAAATGTGAGTCGCTTTGATTGTTAATTGTAAATTTAATATAATATTATCTTTAATTGTTGTTTTATTTTATCAAAATTTATTTTTTATTGTATAAGAAAAATAATCTTGATAGTTGACATGCAGATAAAAATAAATATATTTGTATTAAGGCGAATAAAAACGTATATATATTTTAATTAATTTAATAAGATTCTTTTTATCGGGCTGAAAAGAATCTTTTCCATTACTTTATTTAGAGTGCGATGTATCTATTTATTCTAAACGGAAAGAGCGAAGGCAAACAAATAAAACTAAAACACGGGAAGTGTGTTATTGGACGCTCTTCTAAGGCTGATATTGTTTTGGATGACGATAAGTTTGCGTCCGGAATTAATTCCGCTTTTAATTACAATAAAAACGGAAAAATCACCATAGAAGACCTCAATAGCAGCAATGGCACTTTTGTGTTAGGCGAGGAGATAGTAAAACCCACGGAGATTAAGCATGGTGATATTATTAATGTCGGGCATACATTCATAAAGATATCCCGACGGTCTTCAGAGCGGTATTCTCCATCTGAAACTGAAGGTGTCACTACACCTGAGGCTATTATTGTCGTTGATATTGTCGGATCCTCAAAGATCGCACAGGCATTGGGTGACCAGGTAGCAAGTAAAATTAAAAACTTTCTTTTCCAGAAACTGAACAAGAATCTGTTAGACCATCCTGCTGAATTTTTAAAAAACACCGGCGACGGTTTCATGATAATAATAACCAAGCCTCTAGATGCGGTTAATTTCTGCATAAACCTTTTGAAAGATACAAGGGGAGATGGTTCATACAAGAGTTTTCACATACGTATTGGCATCCATTACGGCGAAACATCCAAATTATCTGACGGTGACCGAAGAGGGCTGGCTGTTGATATGGCTTTCAGGATAGAATCAGTAAAAACAGGTGACCTGCATCAAACTGTTATGGGAGTAAAAAAGGATGTGATGCCCCGTGTAGATCGCATATTTATCTCGGAAGTAGTCCATAGAATGATTGCGTCAAATAAGTCTATTAAATCTCGATGTATTGGTTATTTTGATTTAAAAGGATTTACAGGTCGCCACAAAATATTTGAAGTTCTGATATAAAAATTTTAAAATTTCATGCATTTAAAAGCATATATTATTTCGTATCTAATTATTTTTCTATTGTTTATGAATAATAGTCTTTATTCTTGACAATATACCTGAAATACTATACTTTTAAAGCATAATAAATATTAATATGCTTTAAATTTCAAGTATTATCTGTATAATTTGGTTGTACTAGACATTTAATTTTGTCTGCTGACGGAGGTTATATACTAATGGCTGGTGCTCGAATTGGTAATCTTCTTGTTAAAGACAAAAAGATCAGTGTTGAGCAGCTTGAGGAAGGACTGAAAAAGCAGCGCGAAAATGGCGGAAATCTTGGTTCTAATTTAATTGGTCTCGGCTATATCAATGAAGAAGAACTTGTTGATGTATTAGCTAAACAGCTTGATGTTAAGACTGTCAATCTTAAACTTGATGAATTAGATGAGGATATTGTTAATCTCATTCCTGCTGAAGTTGCACTAAAATTTAATGCAGTTGCTTTTGAAAGAGTCGGAAAACTTCTCAATGTTGCGATCGTCGATCCCACAAACTCGTTTGCTCTTGATTCTATTAAACTCATAACTGGCTGTAAGATTCAACCTTTTATCGTGACCGAACAATCAATACGTGCCGTAATTGACAAGGTATACAATACAACTGAAGAGCTTTCGAGTATTATGGATGATTTTGAAAGCAGTGATATAGAAGTTGTTGAAGAAACGGAAGATGATGTTGAAACTGTTTCAACTGATGATGCTCCCCTTATAAGGCTTGTTAATTCACTGCTTGTCGATGCAGTGAAACGCGGAGTATCTGATATTCACATTGAACCGTTTGAAAAAGAAATCAGAGTTCGTTTCAGGCTTGATGGTGTTTTACAGGAGATGCCTCCTCTTCCTAACAGGCTTAAAGCAGCGGTTACTTCCAGGATCAAAATCATGAGTGATCTTGACATTTCCGAAAGAAGGGTGCCTCAGGACGGTCGTATCAAGATACGCATGCAGAATAAAAGTGTTGAATTCCGTGTTTCATCATTGCCTACACTTTACGGTGAAAAAATCGTTATGCGTATTCTTGACCAGGGCAACCTCACACTTGACCTGACGAAATTTGGTTTTACCGTGGAAGCACTTGAAGATTTCATAAAAGCTGTTGAGTCACCATATGGTATGGTGCTCGTTACGGGACCTACCGGTTCAGGGAAGACTACAACCCTGTATTCGGCACTAAGCCGTATTAATAAAGTCGGTGTGAACATCATGACAGCCGAAGATCCTGTAGAGTATAATCTCTATGGGATTAATCAGGTTCTTGTTCGTACTGAAATCGGAATGACCTTTGCAGCAGCTTTGAAAGCCTTTCTCAGGCAGGACCCCAATATTGTCATGATCGGAGAGATTCGTGATATTGAAACCGGCGGTATTGCTGTTAAAGCTGCACTTACCGGACATTTAGTTCTTTCCACGCTCCATACCAACGATGCACCAGGCACAGTCACACGTATGATCGACATGGGTATTGCACCATTCCAGATCGCTTCCGCAGTCAATCTGATCCAGGCTCAGAGGTTGTTAAGAAAACTCTGTAATGAATGCAAAAAGCCTATTAAAGTTCCCAAGGAATTCCATGAGGAACTTGATATAACTGATGATGATGTGATTTATGGTCCGGTCGGCTGCCCCAAATGCAACGATACAGGGAAAAAGGGAAGAATCGGTGCCTATGAGGTTATGGTCATGAAACCCGAGATACGGCAGGTTATTTTGAACGGAGGTTCCACAGCTGCTATACGCGAGCAGGCTCTTAAAGGAGGCATGCTTACACTTCGAATGGATGCTATCCTGAAACTGAAACAGGGAATAGTTGATTACGAAGAAGTTATCAGGGAAACCATGACGTAAAAATAACGTTTCAGTTTTCCACAACGTTGATAATACTCGTTAGTGCTGTTTGGCAAAAATATTCGTGAAAGGTAAATTTTAATGCCGGATTTTGTATATGAAGGGAAAACAAGAACGGGAAAAGCAGTAAAGGGTGAATATACTGCTCGTGACCGTGATGAACTTTTTTCATATCTTCGGTCAAAAGGTATTTTAGCCACCAAAGTAAAACACAAAAGCAAAGGTATTTCCCTATCATTCGGCACCGGTGTAAAGATAGAAGATGTTACGAATTTTGCCCGGCAGTTTTCAGCGATGATATCGGCTGGTCTCCCACTAATTCAGTGTCTTACAATTCTTTCTGAACAAACTGAGAATCAAAACTTTAAAAAAATACTTCTTTCTGTAACTTCAAATGTGGAATCCGGAAATTCTTTGGCTGACAGTCTTGGCAAACATCCTAAGGTTTTTCCGGAACTTTTTGTCAACATGATTGCTGCAGGAGAAATTGGTGGTATTCTTGATATTATTTTGATAAGATTAGCGACATTTCTTGAAAAGGCTGCGGGTCTGAAACGAAAAATAAAGGGTGCTATGATGTATCCGGTAGTCATTAGCGGAGTTTCTGTACTTGCCGTTGCTGCACTATTGATATTCGTTATCCCTGTCTTTTCCAATATGTTTAGCGATTTTGGCGCTGAATTGCCCGGGCCGACTAAGTTGGTTGTGAGTATGTCAGACTTTCTTAAATCACCAAAAAAAATATTGCCTCTCATTGCGGGATTAATCATCGCTTCAATTGTATTTGTTAAATATAAAGCTACACCCAAAGGCCGTTTGAATGTTGATAAGTTACTTCTGAAAATTCCTGTGCTTGGCGACCTTGCGAAAAAAAGTACAGTAGCCCAGTTTTCCCGGACACTTGGAACCCTCCTCTCGAGTGGTGTATCCATTCTGGAAGCCCTCGAAATTACTGCAAAAACTTCCTCGAATATGGTAATAAGAAACGCACTCTTGAGTATGATCGGTGCAATTTCTGAAGGTAAAACTATAACTGAGCCGATGAAAGCAACCGGTGTTTTTCCACCTATGGTTATTCAGATGGTAGCAGTGGGTGAGGAATCAGGCGGACTTGATCAGATGCTTTCAAAGATCGCTGATTTTTACGATGAAGAGGTTAATGCGGCTGTTGAGACTCTTACAAGTGTTATGGAACCCATTATAATCGTTATTCTTGCTGTTATTATGGGTGGAACCCTTATTGCCATGTACCTGCCTATGTTTGAGATGATAAGCGCAGTAGGCGGTTGAATCAAACAGGCTACAGTATCACCAATAAAAATTCCTGACCTTAATTTTTATCCAGCCATTTTTTGTAATATATCCACTCTTCTTCAAAGTTAGGTGTGAAAAACCCGGTTACTAAAAGTGATTCAATTTCTTCCTTTGAAAATGATCTAACCTCTTCGATCTCATCCTTATCGAAATTTATCTTACCTTTCCAAAAACACCTGAAGGTTGTCACATATTCCTTCTCTATATCGCTTACCATTATGTATGAATAGAGTTTTTCGAAGTCAGCGTCAATAATACCCAGTTCTTCTTCGGCTTCTCGTTTGAGTGCTTTCGATATCGTTTCTCCCGAGGATATATGTCCGCCTATAGATGTATCCCACTTATCCGGCTGGATATATTTTGTGCGGGAACGTTTCTGGAGAATGAGACGGTCAGTATCATCAAACACCAGCACGTGCACGACACCATGGAGCCGAAACGAACCGTTGTGACATTCTTCACGAGTTGCGGTTCCAATAACTTTTCCAGCGGAATCAACTATATCAAAAATTTCCATTTTTTGTTTTCCTCAAAAGAAAAATCTTGAATCGAATTAAAATTGAGCGGATAATATAGTCAATAGGAAAAGAATTTTCAACAAAATCGTTGATTTTACTTAATATCCTGTATATATTAGATATAAAAATAGGATTGGAATTATGCATACGAATTACATTCTCGATACAGTCGGTAAATTCTGTCCGGTTCCTGTTATCGAAACAGCAAATAAGATTAAAGAGATGAAGGTTGGAGAAACGCTAACTGTAATTTCCGATGATAGCGGTATAAAAAGTGATATTCGGAACTGGTGCAAAATGACTGGAAATGAGTTTCTAGAAGAATCTGAAAAAGACGATGAGATTTCAGTGATCATTAGGAAGGCAGTAAGTTGAAAAAAGTGGATAAACTTCTTTTCGGCACTGCAGGTATTCCCTGTTCCACTGATCCGCGTGACACTATTACCGCTGTTAAAAGGCTTCGTGAGCTTGATCTTGATGCCATGGAAATTGAGTATGTCCGCGGCAGTTTCCCCACTGAAACCAGGGCTCGTTCCCTCTCATTGGCAGCCGTGGAAAACAAAATCAGGCTGACTGCACATGGACCATATTATATTAATCTTAATGCTGAAGACCCAAAGAAACGTATTGCATCCCGTGAACGTGTGCTGAATACAGCTTATTACGGCTGGCTGAGCGGTGCCGAAAGCATAACTTTTCATGCAGGATTCTACCTGGATCGGAATCCCTCTGATGTTTATAAGCACATAAAGGGAGAGCTTGCAGATATTGTATTAAGTATCAGAAAAAGGGGAATAGACCTGGATGTGAGACCGGAACTTACAGGAAAACCAAGTCAGTTCGGTTCGCTTGAAGAGATTATCAATATCTCAAACGATATCGAAGGAATTGAACCATGTATAGATTGGTCACACCTTTACGCCCGGACACATGCTTATAATACTGCAGTGGAATTTCAATCAGCTATTGACGCTGTTCGAAAAAATCTTGGTGAGGATTCATTAAAGCGTTTTCATATGCATATCTCTGGCATAGAGGTCGGCAGCAAAGGTGAAAAGAAGCATAAACGGCTTAACGAGTCTGATTTTAACTATCGTGATCTGCTCATGGTGCTCAAGGATAATGAAATCTGCGGATTTATCATTTGCGAGAGTCCTGCCCTCGAGGATGATGCTCTTATTTTAAAAGATATCTATGATCAATTATAGTCACTTTTTACTTGATTGATGGTGTAAGTGGTACTTTATGGTATATTTTTCAGAAAACTGTGATGATTGGGGAAAAATAGCTTCTCTTATAAAACGTGCGGAAACAATTTATATTTCCACGCATGTTAATCCTGACGGTGATGCTGTGGGAAGCGTGATGGCTTTGGCGGGATACCTTGTCCGTACGGGAAAACCAGTTCGAATAATAAACCAGTCGGAAACTCCTGAATCATACCGATTTCTCGATCCTGACGGAATTATTGAATCATATCCGGACAGTCCACCTCAGGGAAAAAAGCCCGGGAAAAACGATCTCGTATTTTTTCTTGATTTTGGGAACCTCGAACGTGTCGGATCGTGTGTAGAATTCCTGACAAAGAACGATGCTCCTCTTGTAGTCATCGATCACCATCCACCCGAATCAATAGAAGCTGATGTTATTGTAATAAACACTCATGCCGCATCGACCGGTTCACTTTTATATGACCTAATGTGTCATATTGACTCATCTATCATGAATAAAGAAATTGCTACAGCTCTCCTGACAGCAGTTGTGACTGATACCGGTTATTTCCGTTACAGCAATACTACGGCTACAACTCATCTTATTACCTCTTCTCTTTATAATTACGGTGTTACAGCATCTGAAATCCGTAAACACCTTGAAAATGGATACCAGCTTTGCCGGCAGTTGTTACTGGGCATGGCGTTATCAACTGTTCGTATCAGTCCCTGCGGGAGAATCGCTTATGCACATATTACAGAATCTATGTTTAAAAAAGCCGGCGCAAAACGTGAACACACAGACGGAATCATTGACCATATACGTGTCATTAGAAATATTAAAATTGCCGCTCTTTTTATTCAGGAGGGGAAAGATCGTTTTAAGGTAAGTTTTCGTTCAGGTGACGGTACTTCTGTAAACACTATAGCCAGACTATTGAAGGGAGGCGGTCATCCAAAAGCTGCGGGAGCAAGTCTTACCGGCTCGCTTGAGTATGTTATCAAGAAGGTACTGGAGGCTGCTGAAGAGCTTTTGAACAGCTAATATAACGTATCATATATAAAATATTACAATCTTCTTTTCAATTGTTTAAAATTATTTTCTCAAATTATAAAAAAATACTTGACAAATAATGTTTATATATGTATTGTTTATATGCGAAGTATAATTAGAGGGAAGATAATGAGTTTACAGCATGAACTTTGTTTTTTGGAACCGTTTAAAAATCTGGCGCACGAAACGCTTTTGAGTATTGTTGTTACCGGCACACTTCTGGTAAAGGAAGGGCATCGAATACTACTCCCGTTCAGCATAACGGAGGCGCAGTTCAATGTTCTGATGCTTCTGAAACATCAGACCGAAAACGGTAGGATGAGCCAGACGAGACTCGGGAAAATGCTTCTTGTCAACCGCTCAAACGTAACAGGTCTTATTGACCGCATGGAACAGGTCGGCTGGGTCAGGCGAACCGCTGATATCGGAGATAGGAGAGTCAATCAGGTGGAAATAACTGAGTCCGGTCATGAAATTATAGAAAGATCTCAAAAAGCGTATTATACCCGTATTGAAGAGATAATGTCAGTATTGTCTCCCGAAGAGCGAAAACATCTTTGCAGGATGCTGGAATCCGTGCGAGAGTCAGGTATACATTAATCAGAAAGTGTAATAATAAAGTAAAAAATTTTCTATATTAAGTTTTCATCTAGAGGAGAAAATGGTCAAACCTGACACCTGGATTAGAAAAATGGCACTTGAACATGGCATCATAGAACCTTTTGCTGAAGGTGTTGCCCGTCCCGGTGTCATTTCATACGGGCTTTCTTCCTATGGATATGATATGAGAATTTCTAATACGTTTAAGGTTTTTTCAGAAAAAGGTACAATTGATCCTAAATCTGTGACAAATAAGAATTTTACCGACATAACATGCGATGTTCTCGAGCTTTCTTCAAATAGTTCCGCACTTGCCCAATCAGTCGAGTATTTCAGGATTCCGCGAGATATAATCACCATAGCGTTTGGCAAATCAACCTATGCCCGCTGCGGAGTTATTGTCAATATTACACCGTTTGAGCCCGAGTGGGAAGGTTTCGTCACAATTTCAATCATAAATACGAACAATCTTCCGGTAAATATCTATGCAGAAGAAGGGATTGCACAGGTTCTCTTTCTTGGCGGAGACGGTGTTTGCGAAAAATCGTATGGAGACAAAAAGGGGAAGTATCAAGCTCAAAAAGATATAACCGTTTCAAAAGTTGACAGAAATCAATAAAGAATAAATTAAAACATTATTTACTAATTTCTTTAAATCATTTATTTATATTATTCTTTTGACTTGTTCTTAACAATAATAATAAGGTAAGTTTGAATATGGCATTAGGAATTGGAATTGATATTGGTTCAATAAGCATCAAAGTTGCAGTTGTCGGTGAAAGAGTTGATGAAAGTATATTGAACCGGTTAGCAGCTCACAAAGATTTCTTTACAGTTGATTCACTGTCCGCCACATCCCCTTACTGCGTTGTCTTGTCAACGTACAGGAGAATAAAGGGAAAGCCACTCGATAACCTTGAAAAACTTCTGGAAATCATCGGGGATGTTATCGGTACTGAAGAAATATCGGTTTCTGTAACCGGGTCTGGCGGAAAACTTGCTGGAAACTGTTATAATATACCTGTAATTAATGAATTTTCCGCAATAATGGAAGCCATCAATGTATTCCACCGGGATGCTCGTACTCTGTTTGAAATGGGGGGCGAAACCTCAAAATATATCCTGATGGAGCCTAATAAGAATAACGGCCAGATAATAATATTAGACTATGGTACCAACGGCGATTGTGCAGCGGGCACAGGTGCATTTATGGATCAGCAGGCATCACGTCTAAAGTATCGTATCGAGGAGGTAGGAGATATTGTTGACAGTGCTTCCAAAGCTGCTCAGATTGCAGGGAGATGCTCGGTCTTTGCCAAATCCGATATGATCCATGCCCAGCAGCGCGGTTATCAGCCTGATGAGGTTCTCAAGGGCTTATGTAATGCCGTTGCCCGTAATTTCAAAAGTGCCATAACACGCAGCAAGAAGATTGTTCCCCCGGTAATTTTTATCGGAGGCGTTGCTGTGAATTCCGGTATGCTTCGTTCTATAAAAGACATTTTCAACCTTGCTGACAGGGATGTTTTTGTTCCGGAAACCATGTGCTGGCTTGGAGCTATTGGATGTGCTCTCAAATCGTTAAAAACCAACCAAAATAGTTCACTTATTAAATGTAACGAAGAAAAAATACTTGGTGAAAGAAAATTTCCTACATCAGACAAATTATTACTGGACAATGTGTGTTTGCTTAGAGAAAACATACCGTCTTACGAATTTCCAGCTTCAAAAGAACGCGTACCGGTTTACCTTGGTATTGATGTTGGTTCAGTAAGCACGAACCTTGCGGTAATTGATACGGAAGGAAGAGTGATCAAAGAAATCTATACCCAAACCAAAGCCCGGCCTATCGAGGTTGTCGGTAATGGTTTAAAGGAAATTGAAAAAGAGATCAGTGACAGGATTGAAATAAAAGGTGCAGCCACAACAGGTTCCGGAAGAGAGCTCATCGGTATACTTATCGGCGCGGATACCATAAATGACGAAATTACCGCACATAAAACTGGAGCTCTGCACATCAGCCGTACGATGTTGCAAAAGGAAGTCGATACTATCTTCGAAATTGGCGGTCAGGATTCAAAGTATATTTCCATTGAAGATGGTATTGTTGTTGATTTCACCATGAATGATGCCTGTGCTGCCGGAACCGGCTCATTTCTTGAGGAACAGGCTGAGGAACTCGAGATCAAGATCATTGGAGAATTTTCAAAACTTGCACTTTCTTCCGAGCATCCAATTAAGCTCGGTGAACGGTGCACGGTTTTTATGGGGAGAGATGTGGTTTCCTATATGCAGCGCGGCGCCGCCAAGAAAGATATCATTGCGGGGCTTGCTTATTCAGTGGTTCACAATTACCTGAATCGTGTAGTAGGAGACCGTAAAATCGGCAGCAACATCTTCTTTCAGGGCGGCACGGCATATAATGATTCAGTCGCCGCTGCTTTTGCGATGGTTACCGGAAAGGAAATTATAGTTCCCCCTCATAATGGTGTATTGGGCGCTATCGGGGCAGCATTGCTCGCAAAACGCAAAATGGAAGCTCTCAAAACCGAATCCACATTCAAAGGATTCGATCTCACAAAAATTGATTACCATATGAGAGAATTTACGTGCAAAGGCTGCAGTAACTTCTGCACAGTTCAGGAGTTTACAGTTGACGGCGAAAAAACATACTGGGGAGATAAGTGTTCCGAACGGTACCGCAAGAGAAAAAAGACTCCAAAAACATCTATTATTAAAGATTTGTATAAAGTTCGCGATGAACTCATGCGAAAAACTTACGTGGATAATGGTTCAACTGGTCCGACTATAGGTATTCCTTTAACCATGTACACATATGACAGATTTCCCTTTTTCAACGTATATCTTTCTGAATGTGGTTTTTGTACGGTTTTTTCTGATCCGACCAATACAGAAATTACAAATCTGGGTTTAGAGCAAATGGTCGCGGAACCGTGCTATCCAATTACTGTTGCCCACGGTCATATCAAATTTCTTTTGGAGAAGGGGATTGATTATCTCTGGCTGCCAAATATTATTAATTCTGAAACCGAAATTGAGAAGAATAAATCATTTGTGTGCGTATGGGGATCAACATTACCTTTTGTAGTTAATCATAATCCTTCTTTTCAAGCTCATTCGGATAAAATTATTAAACCGACATTACATTTCCGGGATGGGGAAGAAATAATAAAGAAGGAACTATACAATGCAGTAAAAATATTCGGAGTATCCCATAGTGTTTCTGACAAGGCAGTTGAAAAAGCATACAGTGCTCAGAAAGAATTTAAAAAGAATCTTCTCGAAGAAGGTCAAAAAGCCCTGAAAGCAATAAAAGAAGCAGGAGAAAAAGCAATTGTGCTTGTAGGGAGATCCTATAACATCTATGACAGGATGATTAATTTATCCGTTGCAGCTAAATTGTCGTCAATATATGGAATCAATATTGTGCCGATGGATTATATGGAATTGGACGGGGTACCTATTGATCATATCAATAACAACATGTACTGGAATTACGGTAAAAAAATACTACAGACTGCGGTGAAGCTTTCAAATGAAAAACAATTTGATTTAATATATATCACCAATTTTAAATGCGGACCCGACTCGTTTATCAAGCAGTATGTACGGGAAGCCATTGGACGTCCATTTCTTGCTCTCCAGTTTGACGGTCATTCCAATGACGCCGGCATGATGACCAGATGTGAAGCATATCTTGATTCGAAGGGTTTTTTGAGCTCTTGGGAGGATGGCAATGAACAGGGAAGATAAAAAATCCTTAAAAGGAAGAACATTATGGATACATCCGATGACACGCTCCGGGGCGCTGTTTCTTGCTGCATCTTACAGGTCGATAGGAATTGATGCGCATGTTCTTCCACCCTCGGATTCCCGGACTCTGGAACTCGGTTCGATGTACTCGGCAGGTGATGAGTGCCTTCCAGAAAAAGTAACGTTAGGGGATTATCTGAAAATCACAGAGGCTGAGGGATTCGATCCCGACAGAACAGCTTTTTTAATGCCAACAGCGTGTGGACCATGCCGTTTCGGCCAGTACAGCACCCTTCTGGAAATGGTTTTGAGAAAATGTGGGATGGAAGAAGTGTTAGTTATTACTCCCACATCGGAAAACGGATATAACGGTTTTGCTGATAATGGATTGTATTTTCTCAGAACTATGTTTATAAGCGTGGTATGTTCAGATATAGTACGGAAGATGCTTCTTAAAACCCGTCCATATGAAAAAGTTGCCGGGACTACCAATGAAGTATATGAGCGGAGTCTTTCACGGATTGAATCTATAATTGAGACACCGGGATTGGGTTTTCGAAAATTTTTTTCAATGATGCGTGAGGAAATGGTTAGAACAAGGGATGAGTTCCGGGCAATTGATGCAGATTATGTAAAAAGAAAACCTCTCATAGCTGCTCTTGGTGAAATCTTTTGCCGCCACAACAAGTTTGCCAATGAAAACATGCTCTCCAAACTTGAGGAACATGGCGCTGAAACGTGGATTGCTGACGTTAATGAATGGGTTTTTTTTACAGATTGGACCAAGAGAAATAATTTGATAAGGCTGGGCAGGAAGTTTTCAAAAGATATGGCACTTGTTAAACTGAAAACCTATATAATGAAAAAAGACGAACATAAATTACTTGAACCATTCCATGAAGATTTTCGCGGTTATGAGGAACCCTCTGATATCAGTATATTAACCGATTATGCTGAACCCTATCTTCCTTCAAGCGGTGCACTCGGTGAAATGTCGTTGAGTCTTGGCAGATCCGGTTATTGTTATAACAAGGGTATTGACGGAATTGTGGATATTAGCCCCTTTTCATGTATGAATGGTATCGTGAGCGAATCTGTATATCCTTCTTTTTCCAGGGATCATAATGATATTCCGAGTAGAGTATTTTATTATGATGGCATAAATTCAGATATTGACCGTGATTTAGGAATTTTTATGGAACTTGTACGCGGGTATATGAGTCGAAAGAAAGTAAAACGTGTGTATCCGCATTTTTTCAGGGAAGAATAAAAAATTCACCCCGTTCAACTTACTGAGGTTATTCCCATGTCACAAAGAAACACAGATTCCAAGACAGAATGGATTTTTTGCAGGGATATCAAGGGTAAATGTTCAGGTTTGAGTCTCAACACTCAGGTTTTGGAAAAGAAACCAAAAACCATTAAAGTCCACGGGAAAGATGTTCAAGGCTGGGTTGTAAAAATCGTTCAGGAAAAGAGTGACGGACATATCAATTTAAACTTTTCCAACTATTCCGATGAATAAGACAGCCCGGCTCAAACGATGTATCGTTTTTTACATCTCTTATCAGTACTTTTAATTCCTATGTGGTTTCTTTAGTGCTGTAATCTTTGTATAATCAAAAATTATGAAGCAATCAAACAGTGATATTGTTCGTCTGCTCGATGCAAACATGAATCGCGCCGTTGAGGGAATTCGTGTTTTGGAAGAGACAGCACGAATGCTTTTTGATGACAGTAATCTGACTATTTCTATCAAAGTCCTTCGTCACAAACTCGCACAGATATTTTCACACGAAAAAGAACTTGACCGCTCAATGCTTTTTGCCAGAGAATCTGAGCGGGATGTTCTCCGAAATGGTGAAACCCATTCCGAACGAACACGTGTTGATTTATTTTCACTTGTTAAGGCAAATGCGAAACGCTCACAGGAAGCTATCCGCTCAATTGAGGAATTCGTAAAACTCTCTTTTCCCGGTATGTCAGAAAAGTTCAAACGTATAAGATTTCAGCTTTATGATATCGAAAAAATTCTTTTTTTAAAAATTCATAAATCCGGACTGGTTAATAAAAAACGGATGGGGCTGTATGTTATTATTGAAAATACATCTTTACCGAATATTTCCCCCAAAGACGACATATTTGAGATAATCCGGACAATTATTGGCGAGGGAGCGGGTACTGTTGATTTATGTGACCGAATTTCCCGTGACAGCGCATTTCTTAAGAACTCCGAGCGAATGATTGAGGCATGCAGCGGTGAAGATGTTACAGCGATAATCAGCGATCGGGTTGACATTGCGATGATCTCCGGTGCCGATGGCGTTAAGCTTGAGTATGACGGTATACCGGCAAATGCGTGCCGAAAAATAACAGGACAGAATTTTGTGATAGGTTCTACGGTTGTGAAACTACCCGGACCAGATGCTGATTTAAATGTTGGATATGATTTTCTTATTGCCTGTCATGAAAACAGAGAAAGTGATGATGGAACGTCCATCCTTCAACAACTTGTAAAACAATCACAAGTTCCGGTTATTGCTATTTGTGATTTTTCATCTGTAACCACAAAACGGGCTCTCAATTGCGGTGTCTTTGGTATTGCGGTGAAAATACCTTTTCCAGATCTTACTAAAACACGTCATAAAATAAAAAAAATAAGAAAATTAATTTGATTTATCGGAATGAAGCCCATAAGACCCCTGTTTTATTTAAACCTCACTAAAAAGAGGTATAGTAAAAACATATTGATTATATGAGCAATATTTTGTATTTTCTAAAAAGACATGAAAGAGTTCATTGCCCTAACTTTTGTAGATATATGGACGTTTATTTTTTAAAATATTACTTTAAGTATTTCAGGTAATTAATTAAAACAAAATTAATTATAATATTCTGAAATTTTTTTATATGGAGTTGTATTATGGTAAAAGCAAGGGATTTCACAGTAACATTAACCTGTAGACATGAAGAATGTGGTGAACAGTTTAAAAAAACATCAATTGATGAACTTCATAAGCTTTCGAAATATTTTACAAATATCATTGATGGAAATATTACAATTGACAGAAAAAATTCATCGTTTAAAGTTGATATTTTACTTCGTGTACCCGGTTCAACAATCAGAGCCGAACATGAGGATTACAACAACATGAAAGCGCTTGATGCGGCTATAAAAAAGGCAAAAGCACAATTAAAGAAATTAAAGGGTAAAGTAATTGATCATCGTGTAACACACCAACGATATGAAATACTGAATCAGGAACCCGAAGAAAATGGTAATAATGAATAATAAGGGGTTTCAATTTGAGCAGTCTTACTGTTGGGAAATTTCTTGAAGAAAACAGTGAAAGGCTTGGACTCACTCTGATAGCCGGTGAAGAAGGCCTCACTAATTCTATTATTACACCGGAACTTAACCGTCCCGGATTGGCATTGAGTGGATTCTTTGATTTGTTTACGTATAACCGTGTCCAGCTCATCGGCAATACTGAAATACTATATCTTAAAACATTACCAAAGAATAAGAGAATCGAGGTTTTTGATATTATCTGTCAATTTGATGTTCCCTGTATTATTTTTACTAATAACAAACGGCCGTCAATTGAACTGATTCAGAAATGCAAAAATAATGATATTCCCCTTATTGTATCATCAATAACCACAACACAGTTTATTCACCTTTTTAGCTATTATCTTGAAGATATATTTGCATCCTCAACGTCAATCCATGGAACATTGGTGGATGTCTATGGAATGGGACTTTTATTTACGGGAAGACCTGGAATAGGCAAAAGCGAGATTGCTCTCGATCTTGTAGAACGAGGGCACAGGCTTGTAGCTGATGATATTGTCCGCATTGTCAGAAAATCCCGCGGCATAATTGTTGGAACGGCAGACAAATTAACGCGATCATTAATCGAGATACGCGGTGTAGGCATTGTAGATGCCCAGCAAATGTTCGGTATTCGGGCGACACGAGTTCAAAAAAGGATTGAAATCGAGGTCCAACTTGTTGACTGGAAACCTGATACACACATTGACCGTACTGGATTGGATGAGAAAATCAGAACAATTCTTGATGTGGATATATCCAAGGTGGAAGTTCCAATTTTTCCTGGGAAATATATTGCGATAATAGTGGAATCCATCGCACTTAATCATCTTTTGAAAACGCGGGGATATTTTGCCTCACAGGCTTTGGCAAAACGCCAGATGGAACAAATTCTCGAAAAAGAAAAAAGGAACAATCATTGATCGAGGGATTGATTGTCGGGCACAGGGATATCGGTGCAGGTATTCTTAAGGCTTTAAAATCCATTTCCGGAAGTTTTGAACACCTTTCTTATATATCAAACGAGGGATTTTCAACTACTGAACTCGTTGCTGAAATAAAATCTTCTTTTTCAAGTGATGGTGAAAATGAGTTAATAATTTTTATAGATGTTTATGGTGGTTCCTGTTGGCAGGCGGCTAAAATTGCTAAACCAATAAAAAGTCATATTATTACCGGAGTTAATCTCCCGATGCTGCTTTCATTTATTAACAAACGAGAGTTGTTTTCCCTCGATGAACTCCCCGCTATCCTTGAAAAAGACGGAAAACGCGGAATTAAAAGTGAATAATCACTTGATGAACTTTCTGTGAGGATATATGCCTATTATTTTAGCACGAATTGATGACAGGCTCGTTCACGGACAGGTTGTTGAGGGATGGGGAAATATCCTTAAACCGGATAATATACTTGTTGTTTCTAATGAGATGGCTTCATCAAAATGGCACAGTGATTTATGCCTTGCCTCGCTACCGGCTAATTTCAATGGAATAGTTTCAAGTGTAGAAGACGCACCACATATCATAAATAAACTTAACGACGATTCTCACGATTCATACGTTCTCTTTGAATCTCCCGGGGACGTTTATAAAGTAGTGAAAAATGGTGCGCGACTCACAGAAATCAATGTGGGTGGTATGCACTCGTCAAAAAACAAACGGGAATTGCTCGAATACATATATATAGATGACAATGATGTAATGAATTTGAGGGCTCTATGTGATCTGGGGATCAAACTTGATTTCAGAGATCTTCCCGGACATGAGAAATTAGATGTTATGTCCCAATTATAGTATGAGATTAATATGAGTTCAGTATTTTCTACTGAATTAAAAGTTGGAATAACGACTTTTTTAGCCATTCTGATCCTTTTCGGAGGAGTACTTTGGATAAAAAAGTATAATCCGATGGTAAAAAAGGTTCGGATTGCAGTGGTGTTCACTAACGCAAAAGGTATTGCTCCCGGTGATCCGGTACATCTGGCGGGCATCAAAATCGGTGAAATCAAGAATGTTAAATTAAATGAACTTAATGAAGCCCAGGTAGAATTTTATGTTCCCCATTATCTCAATTTAAAATTCGGCAGTATTTTTACCATTGAAGATGTCGGGCTTATGGGAGATAAAGCTCTGGCAATTATACCCGGTGACGGAAAGGATACACTCGATCCAACCATAATTCACATGGGTTTGGAAGGTTTCGATTACAAAGCACTTTTAGCTAATGCCGATACGATCATGCAAAAGCTTACCAGCATCAGCACAAAACTCGATAACGACATTGATATTGCAAAACTTGCTGTTACATTTGAGCAAACGTTACAGAAGTTCCATGAAACTCTTGATATTTATGATGAAATCGCACGGGAAAATCGGAAACCTCTTAATAATTCCATCACTGCTATCGAGACATCATCAAATGAATTCAAACAGCTCATCCGTAAAAATGACGAAAATCTTTCAAGTGCCTTCGATAGTTTTCAGCACATTTCGGAAAAACTTTCATCCGCTATTGATAAGCTCGACAACATATCAACGGTTGTCGATACGCTTTCGGTTTATATGGAGTCAGGAGAGGGAACGTTTGCGAAACTTGTCAAATCTGACGATCTCTATAACGAACTACGGACTACAAATGCCCATCTTGATTCGTTCATCACTGATTTCAGGCTCAATCCGGGGAAATATACCCGTGATATGAAATTCAAAATCGGGTTGTTCTGATGCAAAAAACCGATCATGATTCGTATGCCAATCCTCTTGTAAAGCGATATGCTTCCCCTGAGATGAGCGCTGTGTTTTCAGACAGGGAAAAATTTGTAACATGGCGTAAATTGTGGTACGAACTGGCAAAAGCAGAAAAACTGCTGGGTCTTCCCATTACAGACGAGCAGATTCAAGAGATGGAAGCTCATATTTGCGATCTCAATCTTGAATCTGCAAAAGAATATGAGAAACGTTTCCGTCACGACGTCATGGCACATATCCATGCTTTTGGTGATCAATGCCCCACTGCAAAACCTGTTATTCACCTGGGGGCAACATCTGCATATGTGGGGGATAATACAGACCTGATAAAGATGCGGGAAGCGCTTCTCATTATAAAAAACAAACTATTAAATGCAATACGGAATTTAAAATCCTTTTCCCTTGAATACAAGGATCTTCCAACCCTCGGTTTCACTCATTTTCAGCCTGCGCAGCTTACAACCGTTGGTAAACGCGCTGCGTTGTGGCTGCAGGATATTATTATTGATTATAATGACATTGAATATCTTCTAACAACCATGAAGTTCAGGGGAGTCAAAGGCACAACAGGTACCCAGGCATCATTCCTGAGTCTTTTTGAAGGTGACCATGAAAAGGTAAAACAACTCGACGACATGGTTAGCAAAGCTTTTGGTTTTACTCAATCATTCGGTGTTACCGGACAGACCTACACGAGGAAAGTTGATTCCCGTGTGGCTTCAGTCCTTTCGGGAATTTGCCAGTCTGTTTCAAAAATGTCGAATGATATAAGACTTCTTGCTCACCTGAAAGAGGTTGAGGAGCCTTTTGAGGCATCACAGGTCGGTTCATCCGCCATGCCGTATAAACGTAATCCCATGCGTTCTGAGCGCATGACCTCAATTGCACGGTTTGTTATTTCGCTCGAATCAAGTACCGCTTTTACAGCAGCCACACAATGGTTCGAAAGAACGCTTGATGATTCGGCTAATAAGCGGCTTTCCATACCGCAGATGTTTCTTGGCACCGATGCGGTATTAAGACTTACCATCAATGTTTCTTCAGGTCTTGTCGTATATCCCAATGTCATCAATAAGCGATTACAGGAAGAATTACCGTTCATCGCCTCTGAGGAAATACTTATGCAGTCTGTAAAAAAAGGAGGCGACCGTCAAATCCTCCACGAGGAAATCCGCCGCTTGGCTCAGGAGGCTGGAAAACGGGTTAAGTCCGAAGGATTGGATAACGATCTTATTAATCGTATAAAAGACTCAGAATTATTCGATCTTGACGGACAGGAACTTGAGCGTCTGTTAGATCCAAAACGTTATATAGGCAGAGCATCCGAGCAGGTTGAAGAATTCATATCCTCCGAGGTTGAACCGATTCTGCAAAGAGAGAAAAATTGTCCTGATATTACCGTTGACCTTGATGTCTGAAAATTCATTTTTATTTCCTTTACATTGATAAGTTTTTATAAGTTCTTATGTTGAAAGTAGAAAGGCATCGAATATTTTGAATCTTAAACAGAAAGCTCGTGAAATCTTTATGGAAGCAGTGAAGGCGGCGGATCCCTATTCAGGGATAAAAAATGTTGTAAACTTCGATGCCGAAAGCATAATCATCGCCGGTGAAAAATATACGCTTGACTATTTTACGAGAGTGATTATTATCGGAGCGGGGAAAGCATCAGCACGCATGGGACAGGCGATAGAGGATATACTCGGTGACTGTATCACAGATGGCTGGATCAATACGAAAGATGGTCATGCGGTTCCCTTAGGCCGTATTAAAGTACAGGAATGCGGTCATCCAATCCCTGATGAGCGCGGGATAGAGGGCACAAAACAAATAATTAAACTTCTGCAATCAGCCGATGAACACACTCTTGTTATATGCCTTCTCTCCGGCGGTGGATCGTCGTTATCACCCGCTCCTACCGATGGAATCACTCTTGAAGAAAAACAGCATGTAACGCGTTTGTTGCTTAATGCCGGTGCTTCTATTGAGGAGCTTAACGCAGTTCGCAAGCATTTGTCTATTATCAAGGGCGGAGGAATAGCCCGCCTTGCATCGCCTGCAGCTTTGCATGTGCTTATCCTCTCAGATGTAATCGGCGACAGGCTGGATACTATAGCTTCAGGACCGTCTGTAAGTGACAGAAGTACTTATCAGGATTGTATTGAAATCTGCATACGATACCGAATCATGGATTCTCTTCCCGCGAATGTCAGAGAAAGATTAACCGCCGGTGCACGAGGTGAATTGCCCGAAACTGCAAAGGATGGCGATATTTTTCTTTCATCGGTAAAAAATACTTTAATCGGCAACAACCGTATGTCGGTGGAAACTGCGAAATTAAAAGCTGAGGAGTCAGGATTCAATACCCTGGTCTTGTCTACTGTTTTGGAAGGCGAAGCCAAAGAAATTGGAACCGCTTTCGCATCAATAGCGTCTGAAATTATAGCTTCGGGAAATCCTGTACCGATGCCTGCGTGTATAATTGCCGGCGGTGAAACAACGGTAACAGTCAGGGGTGAAGGAAAAGGAGGCCGTAATCAGGAAATGGCACTGTCTGCCGCTTTGCATATTTCGGGACTTGCTGATACAATATTTTTAAGCGGCGGCACTGATGGTACTGACGGTCCCACAGATGCTGCCGGGGGAATAGTAGATGGTGAAACCTCGGCACTGGGAAAAGAAAACAACATCGAGATACGTGATTATCTTGATAGAAATGATTCATATACGTATTTAAAAAATGTTGGCGGACTTCTTGTTACCGGCCCGACCGGAACAAATGTAATGGACATCCAGATACTCTTAGTCGGAAAGTTAGACTGATATGAAATTAGTAAAAATAGTTTTTTCCAATGTTATGTATACGATTTTATTCTCTATAATCATTACACCCGTTTCCCACTGTACGGAAAATTATGCGGGGGATTTTCTTTCTCTCGGCTCAGGTGCCCAGGCAATGGGAATGGGCAGCAGTTTTGTAGCTGTGACCGATGATGCAACATCATGCTATTATAATCCCGCGGGACTGACTCGAATCACTGTCAAAGAGTTAAATCTTATGCATTCCGAGCAGTTCGGCGGACTGGAAAACTATAATACACTTTCCATTGCTGCTCCGATATCCAACGATTTGTACGGTGGTATTTCCCTGATACATCTCGGAGTCGGCAATATTAAATACACACGTCTCTGGGATCCCTCAAAAGCATTGAGCGATTCAAACCGCGTAGAGGTCTCCTCACGGGAAGATGCGGCGGATTATGCTCTGTATCTGTCTGCAGCAAAAAATTTTACAGAAAAATTGGGTGTAGGTGCAACGTTAAAAGTGATTCGGAGAGCGATAGGTTCCGATACAGCTTTCGGTTACGGTATCGATATTGGAGTACAGTACAGCATATCAAGTCACTGGGATATCGGCGTCTCACTGAAAGATGTTACAGGAACAACCATCGCCTGGGACGGCCACTCTAATGACCGGATTGCAGCGACAATGGATGCAGGTGCAGCCTATAAAGGTATTTTACCGATCCTGGGAGGCAGGTATGTGGTTACGGGATCAATGCTTTATTTTGGCGATTCTCCCGGGAAAAAAAGTATAGATACCATGAATATAGGATTAGAGTATCTGATGCGGGATTTTCTGGCATTCAGGGTCGGTTCTTTTGCGGGGAAAGGAACATTTGGATTAGGCTTAATGAGACTTCCTCTTATTTCATCATCTTCACTTGATTATGCGTTTCTTTCCCATCAGGAACTTGACAGCACACATCGTATCTCTATGACAATTCGATTTTAAAAGCTAAGAAAAAATAATTGTTTCAAATAAATCATTTTGAGTATCATTATATATGAAGTTTTCTAACGGTTCACAGGAATCTGCCGCGAAACACAAATGCGGGTTCGTAGCGCTTGTCGGTTTACCAAATGCCGGCAAATCTACACTTATGAACTGTTACCTCAATGAAAAGCTTTCAATTGTTACCCCGAAACCCCAGACCACTAGAACCAACGTAACCAGCATACTTTCCTCCCGGAAATATCAGATTATTTTTGTCGATACACCCGGTATACTCAGGCCTCGTTACAAAATGCAGGAAGTTATGATGTCTTTTATCACGAAGGCTGTAAATGAGTCCGATGTAGTTCTTTTGCTTGTGGATGCTTCTGAATTTAAAAACTATTTTCACCCGGCTATTGTTGAGTTTGCAGGAAAATTGAAGAAAAAGAAGATAATCGTCGCTTTGAACAAAATAGATTTAATAAAAAAAACCATCCTTTTGCCTGCCATACAAAAGACTGAAGTACTTTTTCCAGATGCGGAAATTGTTCCCATTTCCGCTCTTCGTGGTGATAGTGCCGATGATCTCTTTTCGGTAATCCTGAAAAATCTCCCTGAGGGGCCTAAACTTTATCCGGAAGACATTATTTCCTACCAGCCTGAACGTTTTTTTGTATCTGAACTGATTCGCGAGGCTGTTTTTCTCACAACGAAAGAGGAAATACCCTATGCAACCGCTGTCGTGATTGATCAGTTTGAGGAAAAAGAGAACAAGGATGTTATTCACGCTTCGATTTTAGTTGAAAAAAAATCACAAAAACCTATAATTATAGGAAAGCACGGAAATACTATTAAAGAAATTGGAACAAAAGCCCGTACCGGAATAGAAGAGTTTCTGGGGCGCAGTGTGTATCTCGAACTGCATGTAAAAGTCCGAAAAGACTGGAGAAATAAAGATGTTTTCCTCCGTGAGGCTGGTCTTATCAGAAAAATGTAATAACTATTATATGAATGCTAAAACAGAAGAAAGGATAAAAAATGAAGGTTCTTGTTGTCGGTAGCGGTGGACGTGAGCATGCGTTTGCATGGAAATTATCCCAGAGTTCTCATGTTGATATTATTTATGCCGCTCCGGGTAACGCCGGTATAGCTGCCCATGCTACCTGTGTCGATATCAAGGCTGAAGATATAACGGGAATTGCGCGTTTTGCGGTTTCCGAGGAAATCGACCTTGTCGTTGTGGGACCTGAGGTTCCTCTATGCATGGGGATCGTGGACATTCTCGAGGAAGGGGGAGTCACTGTCTTCGGCCCATCATCTAAAGCTGCAAGGATCGAAGGCTCAAAAGTATTTTCTAAAAATATCATGCGTAAATACAATATTCCAACCTCTGTATTTGAAAATTTCGATAATTACAATAAGGCTGTCGATTATGCACGTTCTCTTGGAACTGAGATGTGGATCAAAGCAAGCGGACTCGCTGCCGGAAAAGGGGCAATATTTGCTGAGGATCCTGATGAAGCTGAAAATATTCTCAACGAATTAATGAATAAAGATAGATTCGGTGAAGCCGGTCATAATGTCGTCATTGAAGAAAACCTAATAGGTGAAGAAGCATCGATATTTGCTCTTTGTGACGGTGAAAGCTACAATCTTCTCGTGTCCTCACAAGACCATAAACGTATCTATGATGGCGACAAAGGACCAAATACTGGCGGAATGGGAGCATATGCCCCGGCACCTCTTGTGACGAATTCAATAATGGAAAAAGTCGAACATGAAATTTTCCAGCCAACTCTTGATGGAATGGCATCCGAGGATTCTCCATACAAAGGACTTCTTTATGTAGGTATAATGGTTACTGATGACGGACCGAAAGTAGTGGAATTCAACTGCCGGTTCGGTGATCCTGAAACCCAAGTTGTTTTACCTCTTCTTGACGGCGATCTGGCTGAGCTTATGTATGCTTCCGCTAAGGGTGAGCTGTCAAAAACTGAATTTACTTCGTCAAATGGTTTTTCGATGTGTGTGGTAATTGCTTCGGGAGGATATCCGGGTTCCTATAAAAAAGGTTATGTCATAAGCGGGCTTGAAGAATCTGAGCGGAGTGAGGGTGTAAAAGTTTTTCATGCCGGTACAAAATTCAACGGCAAAGAAATTGTGACCACCGGAGGAAGGGTGTTGGGTGTTACCGGATGGGGTTCCGACTTTTACGAAGCACGAGATCGTGCCTATAAAGCGGCTGAATGTATACGATTTCAGGATTTGTTTTATCGAAAGGATATCGGCGGAAAAGCTTTGCAATACATTGAGTCAAACGGTTAAATTCGGAGGAGAAAATGCCGAAAATTGCAGTTATTTATGGAAGTATTTCAGATGAAAGCATAATGAAGGGAGCCTGTGAGGTTCTTGAGGAATTCGGAATTGAATATGAATCAAAGGTTCTTTCAGCGCACAGGCAGCCCGAAGAAACAGCTCACTTTGCAAAAAACGCAGTTTCACATGGTTTAAAAGTAATAATTGCGGGTGCCGGTCTTTCGGCAGCCCTGCCGGGGGTTATAGCGTCTCATACCACTATCCCCGTTATCGGGGTACCGATTGGGTCAGGACCGCTCAACGGCGTTGATGCACTGTATTCTATAGTTCAGATGCCGAAAGGTATTCCAGTGGCAACAGTGGGCATCTCAAATGCTAAAAACGCTGCTATTCTCGCTATTCAGATTCTTGCTACCTCTGATGAAAAACTTTCGACGAGACTTTTCGAATACCGTCAAAAATTAAAGTGATGACTAATATAAATGATAAGCAAATACATAAGGCTGTCGATATCCTGTGGAAAGGAGGCATTGTCGTCTATCCTACTGAGACAGTTTATGGGATCGGATGTAATCCCTCTAACAGAGAGGCATGCGAAAGAATTCAGTTATATAAAAAACGCAGCGATTTCAAACCCATGCTTCTTCTGGCAAGTTCCCTGTCCCAGGTGGAAGATTTTATTGGCAAACTCACTGATGTAGCACAAAGACTCTCAGAGATATTTTGGCCAGGACCTTTAACCATGGTTCTCAAGCCCGTAAAGAAACTTCCTGATCATCTGCTCGGTTTGTCAGGAGGAGTGGCAGTGCGTGTAACCTCCCATACGGTTGCCGTCTCACTTACCAGTAAGTTCGGGTTTCCAATGACTTCGACCAGCGCAAACTTAACTGGGGAATCGCCGATATTGACTTATGAAGATGCAGTGAAGACTTTCGGAAAATGCGCTGATATCATCCTTAAGAACACTGAAATTTTACATGGAAAACCGAGTACTGTCATTGACCTTACAACGAAACATCTTGCACTTATCCGAGAGGGAAGCATAACTCTTTCGCGCATTAAAGAGGAGCTTTAGCATGGTTTCCCGTCTAAAGCTGAACATTATTTTAGGAATTTCTTTTGCGATCTGGCTCGCTGTCATGGGAGTTATTTACAGGGATTATTATATAAGAAAAGTTCAACCTGAACTCGGCTATTTCAGCTCCGACATTACCTTTAAATCTGAAGAAAGACAATATTTCAAAATTAATCAGAACGGCAGTCAGATTGGTTACAGAGTTGAAACGCAGATTTATCAACCCGGTTTTACGATTTTTCATGAAAACAACATGGTCAAGTTGAATCTGGCAGGTATGTCACGAGAGGTATTTCTCCAGTGTGTTGCAAGAGTTGATTCCGGGAGTTATATTTCAAGTTATATGGAATTCACTATACAATCTGGTAACCACATGTATACGTCGAGAGGGAGAGTGCATAAAGACAGTCTTTATATGGAAATCAAAATCAATGACGAATCCCTTTGGCGCAGAGGCATTTTCTCTGTAAATGAATCGATAACATATCCTGTTTCTCTTCCGTTCTTTATGCATAAGTCCGAAACGGATACGATGACCATAATGGTTTATGATCCTGTAATTTTCACTCCTTGCAATGTAAATATTGTCAGGGGTAATAAGGAAAAATTAAAAATCGGTAATGAAACTCATGAGGTTGTCCGATACGATATGAGTTTTTCTGATAAACAGTCAAGTCTTTGGCTTAATGAAAAGGGCAAAGTGGTTAAAAGCAATGGATACATATTTTTTGGGGGTGAACTCGGTCATCAGATAATCGAGCGATCAACCGATCCTGATCTTTTTCGTTTGCCCGAAAGAGTAACCCTCGGTAATGATTTAATTCGACAGACTGCCATATACCCCGACAGATCGATTCCTTATCCACGCAATACAAGTTATCTTGAAATACAAATTAACAACGTCCGGGCCGGCGGTGCTCATATAGATATAGATTCATCAAACAAGGAATTAATTTCATTTAATCCTCTTATTCTCGGAATACATAATAAACCGGTGATTCAGGAACCGAAGCTCAGCGAGCAGTTCACGATTGCTGTAAACGATACTGCAATCACAGGAACCAGTGATTATATTCAATCAAAAGACGCCCGTATAGTGAGGGCAGCCCGGAATATTGTATCATCCGAGACAGACACCCTTGAAATAGCTCGTAAAATAAACCAATGGGTATTTAGCCGGGTAATAAAGGATGCCAGCCTGGATAATATAACACGATCTATTGATATCCTCAGGCAAATGAGGGGTAACTGTGATGAACATACCAAGCTTTTCACTGCTCTTTCGCGTTCTTTAGGCATTCCGACCCAGATCAATCTCGGACTTATCTATAAAAATGGAGCATTCCGTTATCACAGCTGGCCGTCGGTGCTGGCAGGTTCTGTCTGGCATGATTTGGATCCTACCCTCGGGCAGGATAATGCCGATGCAACCCACATAGCACTTGTTAGAGGTGATTTTGAAAGACTTGTCGAATTACTGAGAATAATCAACAGAATTTCAATAAACATACATGATTTAAGGTAACTATTATGGATGCTATGATCAAATTTGAGGGTTTTACGAAGAAATATGGTCCCCGCACAGCACTTTCAAATCTTTCTCTGGAGGTAAAGAAGGGTGAATTTTTCGGCTATCTGGGACCGAACGGGGCAGGAAAAACCACAACGATAAAAAGTATAATAGGCCTAGTACAGCCTGACGAGGGCAAAGTGTATGTCAACGGTATTGATGTTTCCCAGAATCCTATTGCTGTCAGGTCTTTAGTTGGATTTGTGCCTGACACCCCGTTTTTATACGGAAAACTCACAGCACGTGAATTTCTCAGATTTGTCGGGGGACTTTACCGAATGTCAAAAGAGGAAATGGAAAAACGTATCGAATGGCTCAGCGATATTTTTGAAATGCATGACTGGATGGATCGTCGGACAGAAGGTTACTCCCACGGTATGAAGCAAAAAACAGTAATGTCCGCTGCTTTTCTTCACAAGCCAGAACTTATTATTGTTGACGAACCAACTGTAGGTCTCGATCCACCAAGCGCCCGTCTTTTAAAAGATATTCTTACCCTCATTCAGCAGCACGGAACTACTATCTTCATGTCCACTCATGATCTTTCAGTAGTTGAGGAGTTGTGTGAGCGAATGGCGATTCTGCATAATGGTTCTATAGTTGCTGAGGGTACTCTTGATGATTTAAGGAAAAAAGCTGAAATAGAAGGTGGAAATCTTGAGTGCCTGTTTATGAAACTGACAGAAAATGTTACAAAACCTGTCTACCTTGAATAGTTTCATTTAAAAACAGAGATGAGATAATTTCAGTATCTCAATAATTCAGTAGAATTGTATTTCGTGCTTAAACTTTTTACCAAACCATTTTAAGACTTTCAGGATAACAGCCATGCACATGCTGAAAATTCTTCTGTATGCAAAGTTTAAGCAATTCCTGGTTATTCTTTTTGAAAGAAGTAAAAACGCCCTTATAAGAAATATTTCTACTGCTGTTTTTCTCGGAGCTTTGCTTTATGCATCATATCAGTTTTTTTACAGCCTAATTTTTAAATATGTCATTATGCTAGAGGAAATTGGCTATTTGCTTATCGAGCGTCTGCTTTCTGTCGGGTTCCTTGCTTTTTTCTTCATGCTTATCATTTCCAGTTTTGCCATAGCGCTTGCCAATCTCTTTCGTTCTCGGGAAACAGAATACCTTTTCAGTACACCCTTACCTGACAGTATGCTGTTCACTGGTAAATACATTGATATTATTATTTACAGTTCATGGGCAATCCTCATCATGGCTATGCCAATTCTTTATTCATATGCAAAAACTCGTGAATTCGGAACATTAGAATATGTCTTAACCGGTTTTTTAGTTCTTTTTCCTTTTATCATTTTTGCCACATCCCTGGGTACACTTCTTGCAATTACTGCTATTTTATACTCCAGGCGGCTGAGTTTGAAGAATCTTATTATTGTGAGTACTATACTCTTTTCTTTACTCTTATTTAGTGTTATAAAATTTGCTCAACCCACACAACTTGTCATTCCTTTTACTGAAGATTTTCGTTCGCTGAACCTTTTTATTAACAACTTCCGTTTGAATTCTCACCCGTTCACACCTAATTTCTGGTTTATACAATGCCTCCGTGCTCTTGTGTTCCATAATTACCGAGAATTTATCCTTTATGTATCAGCATTGATAACTTCTGCATTTTTTTCTCTTGTATTACTTTACAGCGTTGCGGACAGGATTTTCTATAAAACATGGCTTGTTTCTTCTGAACAGGTGATATTTAGAGGAGAAGCACTGAGTTCAGAGGTTGTATCACATAAAGGCTTTTTCTCAAAACCAGCGGGCAGCCAGGTTCGTTCTTTGGTGAACAAAGATATCATGATGTTTTTACGTGAGCCCGGGCAATGGGCACAGTTATTTTTGCTGTTAGCGCTTTTGTCTATCTATTTCGTTAATCTTCATTTAATTCCGGATGATATAGAGATAGAGCAGTGGAGAACTATAATTTCAGTTATGAATTTCGGTTTCTGCGGATTTGTTCTGGCAACGCTTGCAACCCGATTTGTCTTTCCATCAATTAGTCTGGAAGGTGATTCCATATGGGTGCTGGGCTCAGCTCCTCTTTCAGTGTCAACTCTTTTCAAGGAAAAATTCTGGTCCGCGTTCACCATATTTCTTATTATTTCAGAACTTATAGCACTTATCTCCAGTTTTATTCTTAATCTTGAACCGCTCTATCACCTGCTTACCATAATCGGAATTTTTTTAATGAGCATAGCGCTTTCCTGTCTCGCAGTTGGATTTGGTGCTGCGTTTCCGGATTTTTCCGAAAGAAATCCCAGTCGTATAGCCTCAAGCCCCGGAGGGATACTTACCATTGTATCATCCCTGTTCTATATAGGTTTTATGACAACCATTGTTGCCATACCCAGTTATCGATATACTGAATATCTTACTGCCGGCGGCAGCTTCCCTTTACAGTCAATAATTATCGCGGCGGTAAGTGCTGTTATTCTTAATGCTGTTACAATAATCGCGCCCCTGTGGATAGGAGCTAATTCTTTGAAAAAGAGGGAATTTTGATGCGTTTCTTTCGCATTTTTACTTTTCTTGTCCTTTTCATATGTTCAAGTACCTGTGGCTGGACACAGGGTGAAATGGATCCTTCAATAATAAAAATCAATCGCATTATTTTACGTCACGGTAATAAGTACTCTTTCTATATCCCTACATTTGAATTTCACATGTTTTTTCGGAAAGTATTTGATAACTTCCAAAGCGCTGTAACTGCAGATTATGACTACCGCAGGCAAGACATGGGATTTGGAATGAGTCATTCGCTTAATAAATATGTTGTTAATCCGGGATTGACAGTTGAAGATGAGTTGTATTTCAGGGAAGTTTTCAGTGATTCAACAGGCATTTGGCGTAGAAAACAATCTATAACTCCTTATTTAACACATCAAATAACCGACAAATCTACTGTGGGTATTGAATTTGAAATCGAAAGAGAATGGTCGCCAAAACGAAGGATGGGAATAAAAATCATAAGCAGTCAAAACCGTTTAGTAAAGGTATATTACCTTTATCAAAAAGACATTCAAGATATTTGGAATAGTAAATTATACTACCTTTCATTCGAACGGTCCTATCAGTTCTTTAAAGGTGAATTTAATTATTTTTTAATTGAAACACTCTTAAAGCATTCCAGAGAAATTAATAATTACATTAATTACAGAGCTATATTCGGTTTTAAAGGAAATATTACACCTCAAAAATCACCACTGTTTTTTCTCGGGGGATATTCGAATCTTATTGGATACAATAATGATGAATTCTGGGGAAAACGTGTTTTTTAT
>JBHPFF010000018.1:0-34479 GCA_042572165.1 Candidatus Latescibacterota bacterium
ATTAAAGAACTCCGCAAGCTGCAAGAAATGATTGAACCCGAAAAAGCGGAGCAAATACCGCGCCGCCCCGCCATACCTCAGGAAGAAATTGAGGAAGTATATGAGCCGGAAATATTCGAACCGACTGTGGGTGAAGTTGTAGGAATACCGGAAGAATCTCTGGAACCTGAGTTCGGGGAGGCACCGCGGGCAAAAGGCGAATTCCCTGAACCGGGTTTCTACCGCGAGGCTGAGTTGCCCTTGACTGCTGCACCTGAGGTGGAATCTCCTGAGGAAAAACCTGTAACCCGTGCTGGATTCGGTTTCAGCGGTTCGGAAGTGGTCAGGGGGATCATAATGAGCGAAATTCTTAGTTCACCGGTTTCTTTGAGATAGGTTCACTTTCAGATTTCTCAAAGATGTACCCTGAGTGTTTTACTGTTATCTGGTAATCTGGTATCGTATTATTTTTTTGAATGAGAGAGTTTCAACTGACAGGTTGTATCGTTTCCGCAGGGGCAGGGCTTGTTCCTGCCCACGTTGCAGATATTCAGGGCAACCGCAAGGGTTGCCCCTACATGAAGAATCGATCAATTTAGGTATAAATTATTCGGATTAGAAAATTTATTCAACGATTTCCAGAAGTTCGATTTCGAAAATGAGCAGGGAGTTTGGAGGTATCCCCTGTCGTCCCTGGTCGCCGTAAGCCAGTTGCGGCGGGATATACACTTTCCAGTGTGCACCGACTTTCATTAGCAGAACAACCTCTATCCAGCCCTCAATCATTCCACCGTCGAGATTGAATTCATTTGGCTCACCCCGTTCATAAGAACTGTCAAACTCAGAGCCGTCTAATAATGTTCCACGGTAGTGAACCCTGACTGTATCGGTTGATTTTGGCCTTTGACCGGTGCCATCTTTTATGACCTCGTACTGAAGGCTGTCGGGAAGGGTTGTAATTCCCGGTTTCTGAGCATTTTCTGCCAGGAAGGCGCTTGCAGCGGCGAGCTGTTTCTGAAGTTCCTCTTCTCGGTAAGCCATCATTTCAGCCTGATACATTTCCATGACCTCCTGCATTTCTGCCTCGGTTATAGCCGGCATCTTATCAAGAAGTACATCTCTGACTGCATAAATGAAAATATCGGGATCTATATCGATGTTATTCATTTTGAATTGATTGACAATCTGTTGTCCCATGCTGTAACCGATACTGTAGCTGACTTTGTCACCGGTGTCATTCAACTGTACCTCATTGTTTTTCATCTTCCCGCCGTCTCCGCCTTTCCCGCACGCAAGTATTGCAGTAGCGGTTATTATCAGTATGAATACGACTATGTTTGACGGGTGTGCTATGCGCATGATTGCTCCTTTTGGTAAATTTGAACCACCTTTAATAATAAAGGTGAATAAAATTAGTTGAAGGAATAAAATATAACTTTCAGGAGGATAAAGAAAGGTAAAAATTACTTTTCATTTGTTGTTCCAGATGATGTATGTAAATATATATAGATGCAATAATAAGTTTATTAACCGCACGAATAGTCCAATTCCTTTATATTTATGGCACGTAACACTGTCTCCTCGTAACGTTATTTCTCTTTATAAATCATTTGCAGTTCAAATGTCTGTACTGTTATAGTTTCATGGTAAATTTAAAACTATCTTTGAACCGTTAATAGACTTTTTAGTGTAATAATACAGTACGTATTTTTTACTTTTTATTTTTGCTGACCAAACCGAAGCTGCTAGTTTTGATATGCGGCATTCCATGTTTCCTGAATAGATAATGATACCGCCGATAATTGACATGTACCTTCTCTTTCGAAAAAAATGTCCTCCATAGGGCCTGACCCGGTAAAATATTCCATGTCCAAAGCTCATTCCCTAACAGTTTCGGATATGATAGTAATCTGTGTAATATCATTAATAATAATAAGATACTTATTTATTTTCTATATACATCCGGTCTTGGCATGTTAGTTGCGAACTTATTCATGTGAGAAAATACATCTTGTCGTACCTTGGAGTATGGTTAAAATGAACAAAATACTAAAAAATATAATCATCATAAATTTAGTGCTTGTGCCCGCTATACTCGTAATAGCGCTTACGTTCTTTTATACTGCATACAAAAAATTTGGGAGTCCAACTGAATATCGGCAGAGACGGGAAGAGTTAATGCAGGCGAAACAAGATTCTATTCGTGTACTTGAGAGTGTGGTATCACCGGAATATCTCCCTGATTCCACAATGGTTGGTTTAAGCAGGCATACGGATATTCTGGAAGAAACAAAAGAATACGAAAACAAAATAAGCGAGGTAAAATCATCGCTGGATTCGCTTGAGCAAAAACAGCAAGAGCTTGAAGAGAAAGAGGAAAGTATCATCCGTCGACAATCAATGCTTGATGCCCTCAATGATGAAACATTTAATAACAAAATTTCTCGCCTGGCAAAAATATATGATACTATGAAACCGCAGCAATCTGTGCCGCTTTTTATTCCTATGAATGATACGCTTGCAGTATTCATTATAAACGGGATGGCGGATCGGAGTTCGTCGAGGCTTCTTGGGGCCATTGCTGAGAAAGACATAAAAAAAGCAACAAGGCTCAATAAACTTCTTTCAGAATTGGGAATAACAAAATAAGACTATGGTAATGCCTTATAACATAGAAATATTTGATGCTCTGATTCAGGATTTGTCGAATAACTGTGAGAAGAGCGAAAAAGGTGATGGGGAAATTTTTGCCTCACTTATTGCACAGATGATTAACGGTAGTGATAATGAGGCGGAAAAAGTGGTTGAAAATCTTACAGTTATGTCCAAAACTCCTGTTGTCCGGGAAGTGAAACCGGTGGAGATTACTATCTGTCCTCCTGAATCCGGGGAAGTGAAGGATATTAAACTTAAATTAAAAGATGAGAATCAGTCAGGAATTGTTGCCCAGCTCGCAATAGAGCTTGAAAATGGTGAAATTCTTTATGTACCGGTGATGGTTGATTTAAAAGAACTCGCAATTGACAATGAATCAGTCAATGGACCAGTTAACGGAAAAACACCGGTTTTCACAATTTCACTTGATGTTCCTGCAGCCCGCCAAATTATCGAACAGTATCCGGAGATAACGGGTAAAATCCCAATAATCATAAAGGGAAATGATGGTCTTGAGTCTCTCAACGGTCAATTAGAAACATTAAAAAATGTAAAATTACATAGTGATATCAGCACTGAGAAACCGGATTATTTTAATTATACTCAGTTCACAGGTAAAATAGAATTCCCTTCGGCAATAAGCAGCGGGATAAAAGTGGGTGAACAGGGTGATTTAAAAGAAACTCAAATACCTGATTCCGGCTATGGCAACTCAGTTAGCAAAATCAATGCAGAAAATGCTGATATTGAACGTTTGCCAGAGGTGAATTTCAGCTCCAAGGATATAATTATCAGTAAAGGTGAATCTGCTAAAAATAGTTTGGATTTGGAAACAATCACAGTTCCTCAGTCCGGGACTGTTCTACAGGGAGTTAATTATAGCGAAGAAGGGAAAGCAGCCGAATCCGGCACACCGGTTGAATTTTCTGCGGGAAAAGGAACTGTATACCCTCAAGATCGGACTAATTTACGTGCCGGTAATACTCAGATATCCTATACAATTAAGGCAGTTGAAGATACTAACCGTATACCAGTTTACCTCTTTGAAAATATAAACGGATCAATTTCACTCAAGGTAGAAGTATCAGGAAATGAAACATCAGATAATCAGATTTTATCACTTTTGAACGCTTCGGCATCAGCCGGGGAAAATGTAGAGGTCGTCTTTACTGTAAAAGCCGATAATCCCGCTCCGCTTCCAGATATGGCGGCTGTTGCGGAAAAATTCCCTGATAGTGAACCAGTACAGTTTCCTGCTGCTGAAAATAAAATCTCCGAAGGAAATGTTATCGGTACCGGAATTGAAGTTAATAATCCCCATGAAAGTGATATTTCCCATACTCTGGTGGCTGACCTTCCTGATAAGGTTTATGTTGAATCTGTGCACAACGATGTTTCAGGACAGTCCGTTCAATACAGCAAATCATCGAATCAAACGAATTTTGTTAATCATCAGGAATTTTCTATCGAAGAGCTTCACTTAATCAGCCCGGATGATACAAGCGTATTGACCGGTCAAAAAATCAATCCTGTATTTGAAGACGGCTCTCCTTTGACTCCCGGAGATACACAAACAGATGTTATTGATACTCAGGCAACAAACCATCCTGAAATATCACAGGTCAGGGTGAACGATACCACTTTCGAAAAAAATCATGGAAATGAAAACATATCACAAACTGTTAAAGACACGGGTACGACCAACCTTGTAAATGCTGAACAATCCGTTGTTTCACAGGAAAGCAATGAATCTGTAAATGAGTCTTATACTTATTTACATAATAAGACATTACCGACCGAGAGCGATGTGAGGGATTTATCTGATTATGCGATATCCTACGATAAAAATCCAAAAGGTGAAAACTTACAGCCATATTATTCCACCGAAAATAACCGGATTACCCCCGAAAAATCGTATGAGGATAAATCCCTCACTATAAATACTCATAAATTCGCTTCTGTGAGTGAACAGTCTGAAAGCCAGCACATTCATATTTATCCGAAAGGTGATGGAAACAGACCGGATAATGCTCTTGAAGTTGAAGAATCAAGTATCTCCCTCAATAAGGCTATTAAACCGGCCCCTGCCGCACGCAATGACCACAGCACGGGCGATTCACAACCTGCTTATGAACTCCATGTTTCATCAATAAGCGAACAAGAGCTAATTACCTCTAAAAACCCAGAGCATCAATTGAACTCTGAACAACCGACCGGAAAAGCAGAGGTATTAACAGAAAATATTCATGAACCGGTTACCAATGAATATAAAACCCCACTGCCGGGCAGTAAGGAGCAGAATGAGCCTTTACGGATATCCTCAGATCAAACAGGCTACAAAGAAATCATCATTACAGAGACTGAATCGGACTATGCAATTAAACCTCCGCCTGAATATGGACCACTCCATGATGGAAAGGTTCAGAACGAAAGAAATCAGGAAGCAGAGCTGTCCCATATCAGTACTCAGATGGATTCCCGCTCCTCAGCAGTAAAGAATGAGGTTGTTGGAGAAGATATTGTAGACAGAGTGGAACCCGCCCCGCCTCAGATAAAGCATATGAAGGGTGCTGACGAACATTCAAAGAAGCATACTGACAATATCCGCATTGAGCCGGAGGTATCTCAGGAACCATATGTGTTCAATAAGGGGCAGAGTCCTGATACTGGTTTCGGAAAGGAACAGGTAGTTGGTTTTGATGTGGAGACAAGCATGGCTTCCGAAAGCGCGAATTTCAGTTCGGACACTCTCTCACATGAAAGCGGGCAGAATCCGCAATCCGGCTCCGATGAAGCATTAACCGGTATTAACCAGACAGTGGAAAAAACTGATGTTTCTTTCATAAAGATGGGAAATGTAAACACGCACGACACAGGATCTTCTGAGTTACATAACGATGTAATTGACAGGATTGTCCGCCATGCCGCGATTATGCTTGGCAGGGGGCAGTCAAGCGCGGTCATAAAACTCGAACCGCCAAGCCTTGGACGTCTCAAGCTTGAAATAGTGACCGAGCAATCCAAGGTAACAGGCAAAATCGTTGTAGAAACCCACGAGGTAAAGGAGATCATAGAGCATAATATACACGAGCTTCGTGAAAATCTTGCGAAAAATGGACTAAAAGTCGAGTCATTCGATGTGCAGGTTGGACATAACGGTGGAACGGATAACTGGTCACGAAGAGAGGAAATTAAATGGTGGGAGCTACCAATATATCGTAACACCGGCACCCCGACCGGTTTTTCATCCGATGAAACGAATCAGGCAGAAATGAAAGTAAGACATAGAACAAGTCATACGGGGCAGATTGACGTTTGGATATAATATAAAACTCATGAGGAAAGAGGTGTATAAATATGATTCCAAAAACAGATATGGTTACATCATATATTACCAATACAACTGATATACCCAACACCAGAGGTGTGATGTGGGGGTATGATGACGGGGAGAGTTCAGCGCTCGAAAAGGAATTTGATGTATCCTCGCTTGGCAAGAATGATTTTCTAAAACTGCTGCTTGCCCAGTTACAACACCAGGATCCGCTGAATCCCACTGACAATACTGAATTTGTTTCGCAGCTTGCCCAGTTCAGTTCACTTGAACAGGTTATGATGATGAATTCAAATATGGAAAAATCAATTGAAAATAGTTCAATGATGTCTGAGGCTATCAGCAATGCGATGTTGATTAATTATTTCGGCAAACAGATCACGGCAGAATCTAATGCTTTCAGCTATGACGGGGAAAATGCGGTAGAGCTTCAGTTCATTAACGACAACGGGGCATACGGCAAGCTGGAAATAATCAATGAGGAGGGGAAAATTGTTCGAACGATCCCACTCGATGATATGTCCTCAGAGCTGAATACCGTGGAATGGGATGGTCATACGAGTGGAGGTGTTGAGGCAAAGGCTGGCACGTATACGTTCAATATCACAGCATATGATATATTGGATAATGAAGTCGATTCAACACCCTTGCTGACCGGTATCGCCGATGGAATTCACTACCATGAAGGCAACGCGCATGTGAGCATCAGAGGTGTTCTGGTGCCGTTCAACAATGTAAAAAGTATTACTCAAGAAGAATGATACGGAAAGGAGGTGAAGTATGGCAGAGATACTTTCCGGGCTCAATAAAGTCCAGGGAGCCGGTGTTCCGAATGGCCTTACCAGGATAAATCGTTTCGGCGGCGCACCGTCGTTTTTAGATGTTCTCAAAGTTCGCCTGGAAAAGGAAGCCGGTGTAAAGTTCAGCGCTCATGCAATAGAAAGGCTTCGAGACCGCGAGATTACACTTGAGACCGGTGTGATTAACCGGTTATCCAATGCAGTTTCAAGAGCCGGGGAAAAAGGTGCTTCTGACTCGCTCATTCTCATAGACGAAATGGCGTTTATAGTGAGCATTAAAAATCAAACGGTTGTTACTGCCATGGCGGGTGAAGGTATCAAGGATAATGTCTTCACTAATATAGACAGTACCGTAATTGCATGAAAGTTACATGTTTAATTTTAATATTAACTTAAGGCCGGTCCTCGAATGAGGGGGCCTTACGTCGCCGATTGACAGAAGCGGCGTATAAGAACGTAAGGAGGAATAAAGAAATGTCTCAGAGAGCAATGTTTACCGCGGTGAGCGGTCTCAGAAACCAGCAGGTACAGCTGGACGTTATTGCCAATAATGTCGCAAATGCCAGCACAATGGGATATAAACGCGGGAGAATGACGTTTGAGGAAGGATTTACGTTAATGCTTCAGGGCGCGTCACGGCCTCCCGGAGATCAGGGCGGTGTCAACCCGCTTCAGATCGGGAACGGGTCATCGGTCGGTTCTATCGACAACATATTTGTTCAGGGTAATCTCCAGTCGACCGGTAACCAGACTGATCTCGCTTTACGTGGAGATGGTTTCTTTGTTGTAAACGACGGCAATAGAGACTTTTATACGCGAGCCGGATCGTTCCAGTGGGATTCCAATGGAAGACTGGTTATACCGTTCAATGGTATGAAGGTTCAGGGGAGAATTGCTGATTCAGCAGGTGTGGTAAGTGACGGTTCTCCGATAGGTGATATTATCGTACCCTTCGGTACTGTTGATCCGGCAAAAACTACTTCAAATGTTAATTTTGTAGGGAATCTCGATGCCGATGCTCAACCGGTTGGAAATATTACTAAAACAGACCGTCTGTATTCAAAAGAAATAGTCGGCAATACCACCGATATAAACGGTCTCTATGCAAATGGGAATGCGGATCTCCAGATTACCGGCATGTCTCCCATGTCCACGACTGTCACTGTGCTTTCATCCGCCAATGCGGCTGGTCTTGCCAAGACTGAAACGTATACTTACGTTACCACAGACACTGGCGCATCAAGCAAAGATTTCCATAACCTTGATGATCTTATCGCAGAGATCAATAGTGATTTCAGTGCAGAATATCTGACGGCTGTGCTTAATGACAGGGGAGCGATTGAATTTACCAACAACGGTGGTGCAAATAATGTTCTGACGCTGTCGAGTGTAAATTCAGTACTCAATAAGGCTATGTCATTAGCTAACGGTGTGGTAGGCGATAAAACCACCGATGAGTTTTCTCATGTTGCAGTGGACACTGACGAGCTTACGACTCTCCGCAATTCGAGCGGTACTGATCTGGGTATGGCTTTAGCTGATGTAATATATGTCAGCGGAAGAGTCGGCGGAGTTGAGATTGATTCTGTCGAGGGCGGATTGGTAGATCCGTTCGAGGTGAATGTTGATGACGGCACGGGAAATAGTATTACCTTTGGAGATTTCACCTACCGGGTAAAAGATGCTTTTGATATAACTAATGTCAAAGGTGTTGAAATTGACCCCACGACGGGTGCTTTGATAATCAATGCCGATGGTGGCCTGCTTAACGAGATTACAGCTGCAAACATCACGACTGATGCTGTTAATCTCGGTGGTGGAGCACAGGTGTTTGACAGTGTATTCGATGCCACTGTGGGTAACTGGGGTGATGTCCAGAAAGCTGAGGATGTCGTTCATGCAGCATCGATCAGGGTGTTCGATTCGCTAGGTAATGCACACACCAGTACAGTCATATTCAAAAAGGACGTAAGGCTGCCCAATCGCTGGAACTGGAATATTACAGTTCCTGAACCTGCTGAATTATCGGGTGGATATGAGGGCACTGTCACATTTGATTCCAACGGTACTCTTGAAGCTTTTACCTATTCACAGGGAGCCAGTTCGTATACCTTTGACTCCAAAACAGGTGCGAGTGTACCGGTAGACATCGTGCTTAATTTCGGTACGATCGGCCTTAATGACGGCATTACCCAGTATTCTACCTCTTCAACAGCTATTGCCAAGGATCAGAATGGTTATTCTGCAGGTGTTCTGGATAATGTCACAATTGATGAAACTGGTACTATTACAGGTTTGTTTACCAACGGCAACTCACGTATTATTGCAAAGCTTATCCTGTCGACATTCAACAATCCCTCGGGTCTTTTGAAGGTTGGTGACAATACATTTGATGTGTCGGGAAATTCCGGTCTTCCAATTTACGGTTTTGCCGGCAAATCGATCAGAGCCACCATCACTCCCGGTGCAGTTGAATTATCGAATGTTGATATTGCAGAGGAATTCACCAATATGATCATCGCCCAGCGCTCATTCCAGGCGAATGCAAGAACCGTGACAACCTCCGATGAAGTAATGCAGGAAACGGTAAATATGAAACGGTAATAATTAAATAGTGTATTTATCCTAAAATTGTTATAATATTACATGTGAAATGAAAGCCCAAAGAAACACGGAAATAGTTTCATGGGCTTTCAATTCACCATTCTGGACACGCACAGTCAGTATTTCCGGTTCTTGTGCATATAAAGTGAGTTGATTAATATTAATTTATATTTATATTATAGGGATACACAATGATAAAGCTCACACGGATTAATGATTCAGCAATCGTTATCAATGCTGAACATATTGAATTTGTTGAGGCGTTACCTGATACTATTGTCACTATGACAAATGGTCAGAAAATTCTGGTAAAAGAACCTTTGGATGATGTGATTGAGCGCACGAAAGATTATAAAAGAAGTATAATAAAGGGACCCTTTTTTGAGGTTTAAAAGTATAATCTTAAATAAGAAGGAATTAAAATGGACCTTGCAAGCTTAATTGGCCTAATCGCAGGTTTAGGTTTCATTTTTTTCGCTATATTAAGCGGCGGCGACGTGATGCTTTTTTTTAACGTTCCATCCATGATGATTGTTGGAGGAGGTACTGTTGGCGCAACACTTATCCACTATCCCTTGGGTGAAGTTCTGGGAGTGATAAGAGTTGTTAAAAAAGCATTTCTCCATATTGATGAATCACCTCTGAGTATTATCCTGATACTTGTGGATTTTGCTGAAACTGCGCGTCGCGAAGGAATTCTTTCGCTTGAACAAAAGGCACAATCAATTGAAAACAAGTTTTTACAGGTTGGGATCAACCTTGCAGTTGATGGGACGGAACCGGAACATATCAAGGATATAATGACAACAGAAATTAATTTCATTGCCGAGCGACATAAATTGGGAGCTAGTATATTTGAGTCGATGGGATCCTATGCACCTGCATTTGGTATGATCGGTACCCTCATCGGTCTAATTCAAATGCTTGCCAGTATGAACGATCCTTCAACGATTGGACCCGCCATGTCTATAGCGTTGATTACAACATTGTATGGAGCTTTTGCTGCTAATCTTATATTTATCCCCATTTCAGGGAAATTAAAGGAGCGTTCTAAGAATGAATTGCTTTTAAAAGAACTCTGCGTTGAGGGTATTATGTCTATTCAATCGGGTGATAATCCACGGATAGTCGAGAACAAACTAAAAGCATTTGTTTCTCCTTCATTGCGAGAGACTTCTAAAGAGGTTTCTGAACCTGAGTGAGGAATTAGGATATGGCAGGCAGAAAGCAAAAAACAGACGAAGCTCCTAAAGGGGCGCCGAGCTGGATGACAACATTTGCGGATATGATGACGCTTTTGTTGACCTTTTTTGTTCTTTTGGTTTCCATGTCAACGATGGAGATTGAGAAGTTTAAAGCTGCTGCAGCATCATTAAAAGGTGCCTTTTCCGTCTTGCCTTTTCAGGATCGTCCACGGCCGCAACCTTTAACCCCAAGGGACCGTAAAGGTGAAAAACGTACAGAACGTAGACGTGCAAGGGCGGTTTCGCAACTCAAAAGTCTCATACGTGAAAAAAATCTGCAAAATGTAGTCAAGGTTACCCAAAAGAATGAAGGGATTCACATTACTATCGGCGATCCGGCGCTATTCGATTCGGGCAAGGCATTAATTAAATTCGATTTTATGCCGATATTAGATAGTATAGTGGATATTATTGATACAGGTACCGGCAGCGAGAACATCCGTATCGAGGGCCATACTGACAATGTGCCGATCCATACCGAACAGTTCAATGATAATTGGGAATTATCCATAGGCCGTGCGCTGACGGTGATACGATATATACGATCAAAACAGACTATTGATCCAAAACGGTTGCGGCCTGTCGGGTGTGGTGAATTTCATCCGGTGTCAACAAATGAAACGCCAGAGGGCCGTGCGTTGAACCGCCGTGTTGAAATATTTATAGATTTCAGCGAATAACACTGTTACATTATAAGTAAAATAAAGATGTAATATATCGGGTTTCGGAGGAAAATTACTTGGCAGATGGGAAAAAAGGTTCGGTTGGTAATGTAATCCTGATAATACTGGTTATCCTCGGTGTTGATATTATCGGTGGATATATTATTGCAAAAAAACTGATAATTCCTTATGTTTATAACACAGGTGAATCACTGGAAGGCACTGAAAATTCAGAAATTGAAATTGAAATTGGAAAATCTGAAATGCATGGTTTTGTGAAAGATCTTGGATCTTTCAACTTTAATCCAGCCAATTCATCGGGAGAAATTTTATCGTGTCAATTAATTCTTGCGACAGACGCACAAGGAGCGATTGATGAATTGACAACACGTGAGCCTCAGATAAGAGATATCATTTTAACCTATCTCTCCTTAAAATCTATCCAGGAATTGAATGATGTTACAAATAGAGAGGGTTTCAAACGGGATTTAATCGACCGTGTCAATTCAGTATTGACAAGTGGTAAAATATCAGATTTATATATAACTGATTGGATTCTTACATTCGATTAGGAGGTGAATTTACATGGCGGAGATTCTCTCCCAAGAAGAAATAGATGCGTTATTATCCGCAGTATCTTACGGTGAGGATGTAGAGGTTGAGGCTGAACCGACGAAAACAGAGCGATTAGTAAATACTTATGACTTTCGACACCCGGCACGCATCAGCAAAGATCAGCTAAGAACTATCCAGAACCTGCACGATAATTTTTCACGCCTTTTAAGTGCGACGTTCTCGACACTGCACCGCGCAGTCATAGAGATTAATCTGGTTTCGGTTGATCAGATCACTTACAGTGAATTCATTATGAGCCTTTCTTCGCCGAGCTGCACTTATACGTTCAGGATGGAACCGCTCGATGGAGTGGCACTCATTGATTACAGTCAATCGGTGGTTTTCAGCTTCGTGGACAGATTGTTCGGTGGCAGGGGAAGCTCCATCACCACAGAACGTGAAATCACCTGGATTGAAAAAAGTGTGATGAATGATATTATTAACCGTACCCTGCGTGACCTTGAAAGGACGTGGGAGAGAATTATTCCTCTTGAATGTAACGTGGAAATGCTTGAAACCAACCCGGAATTCGTTCAGGTGGTTCCGGCTTCGGAAACGGTTGTACTGATTTCCTTCGAGCTGAAAAGTGAGAATGTGAGCGGACTTATCAACCTCTGCTACCCCTATATCACAATCGAGCCGATTGCATTAAGGCTGGGTGGGCAAAACCTGGTCAGTTCCGCGAAAGAGGTGCCCAAAGAGGAATTGATGAAGAACAGAAAAAGAATTGAACTATTTGACACTGTTATCAAAGCGGAACTCGGTTTTGCGAAAGTTACCATTCGTGACATGTTAGAACTGAAAAAAGGAGATATTGTAATCTTAAATACTCGAACTAATGATGATGTTGAAATTTATGTTGAAGAGGAATTGAAATTTTATGGTAGAGTAGGATTATTGAGTAAGCATAAAGCTGTGGAAATTACCAACCGTGTTGTTGAATCAGTACAGATGGAGTGAAATATGGTTGCTGAAAATGATAAAAATTCTGTTGAGAATGTGGAAGATGAGGAAATACAATCGGTAGAGGCGGTTGAAGAAGAGGATGATCTTGAAGCTCAAATGGCAGCGAGCATGGCTGATGGTATGAGTGAGGATGGTGAGGATGATCTTGAAGCTCAGATGGCCACCGCAATGTCATCAGAAACTGAAGATGATCTGGAAAAGCAAATGGCCGAAGTAATGGATGAGAAAGTAAGTGATATTGATGATAGTGTAATGAGCACTCTTTACGGGGAAGAAGAAGCCGTGCAGGAAGCCGAAGTGCCGGTGCAAGAAACGCAGTTCCAACAGTTGCGACCTTCCGATGAAAGTGCTGGAAAAGATAATATTGACAGGTTATTGGATGTCAGTTTAAATCTTTCTGTCGAACTGGGGCGCAAGCAGATACAAATCAAGGAAATCCTCGGCCTGGGACCGGGGAAAATCATCGAGCTCGATAAGCTGGCTGGTGAACCTGTAGACCTTCTTGTAAACGGGAAATTACTTGCCAAGGGTGAGGTGGTTGTTGTAGATGAAAACTTCGGTATACGCATAACAGATCTTATCACCCCAAAGGATAGAGTCAAGAGCTTGTTGTAGCATCAGTTATCCGGGATTTAAAACTGTGTTACAATCGGATGCTATTGTAATAAATGATGATATTTCTAAAAAATTTTATTGCATGCCTCAGTTTTATTTTTTATCCTGCTTCTATATATGCAGCGCAAGATGTAGATAGCATTGGAGTAGGGTTTACAGTCCCGATTGAACCGGAATTCAGCCTTATGTGGTCAACTGTAAAAGTTGTTGTGGCTCTTGGGCTGACTCTGGTACTCCTCGTTGCTGCAGTATGGATTTTCAAAAAAATTCTCACTCTTCATCGCGTTCCGGGATTCTCGGATGGTGCAATAACTTTTCTTGAAGTACGCTATATTACTCCAAAGAAAGGTATAGCCCTTGTCAGAGTGTTACAGCGGATTTACATCATAGGCTTTTCCGAACAGGCGCTGACAACTCTCGGCGAACTTACACAGGAAGAGGTGGAAATTCTTGAACGTGAGAAGAATTCAACTGACAGAGCGGGAGTTTTTAAGAATATTCTATCCGGCATCATAGGAAACAAAACAGTGAAGTCCGGTGGCATATCGAAAGGTACGTGAAAGCTTAAAGGAAACATTCACCCCCACAATCGGTTCCGGGAATTACGACGACTATGGCACAAAAGCTTTTGCCGTTGTGTATACTATGTCTTGCCTTTGTAATGGTGACAGGGAATGCGAACGCCCAGAATCTCCCGGGACTCACAGTTGAGATAGGAACTTCCGATAATCCTCAGGAACTGGCAGTTACCATCCAGATAATTCTTCTTATAACTCTTCTCACTCTTGCACCCGCAATATTGATTCTTGTAACCTCGTTTACCCGCATCATTATTGTTCTTTCTCTTCTGCGTCATGCACTCAGCATCCAGCAGATACCCCCCAACCAGGTATTGATAGGTCTGTCACTGTTTCTGACCTTTTTTATCATGACCCCTGTGATTAACGAGATAAATAACGAGTCCATTCAGCCGTATCTGCGCGAGGAAATTTCCCAGCGGGAGGCTTTCGAGCAAGCTGTTGTCCCTTTGAGGATATTTATGTTCAAGCATACACGTGAGAAGGATCTTGCACTTTTTTTACGGGTGGCGGAGCAGCCGAGACCTGCCAATGAAAGCGAGATTCCTACAAATGTTGTTATCCCGGCGTTTGTAATATCAGAATTGCGGACAGCTTTTGAGATGGGATTTATGCTGTTCATACCGTTTCTCATCATAGATATGGTGGTAGCAAGTGTTTTGATGAGCATGGGTATGTTGATGTTGCCGCCCATTATGGTTTCTCTCCCTTTCAAGATACTGTTATTTGTTCTTGTTGACGGTTGGAATCTGCTTATTCAGTCACTGGTCATAAGTTTTCAATAACGGAGGAAAATACATGAGTACAACCTATGTCATTCAGACTGCCCGTGACGCTATCATTATAACTCTGCTCATGGCGTCTCCTATGCTGGGATTTGGTCTTTTGGTGGGTCTCACGGTGAGCATTCTCCAGGCTGTAACCCAGGTGAATGAAATGACATTGACCTTTATCCCCAAGATTATTGCGGTGGTACTGGCCTTCGCGCTTTTTTTGCCATGGATAATGCAGATCATCGTAGATTTTACCACTATTTTGATAACAAGGCTCCCGTATTTGTCACCCTGAAGCAAATACTGGAGTAAAAAAACAGTGTTTGGAGTTGAGAAGATAGTTTGTACATAATGCTTTAGAAATGTTCTTGTCATAAAGAGCTGTCATGGATCCTTTCGGTTTTTCCATTATGGATATGTATCGGGTGTTTCTCGTGATGTTTAGAACGGGGGCACTCATAATGACTGTACCTGTGTTTGGTCATGTTTCGATTCCAAGACTTCTGAGAGTGTGGTTCATTATCATTCTTGCACTCCTCATTTTCCCTTCTCCTGTTGTATCTGAAATTCAGCCCCCGACGACGGTTGTTCATCTTTTTATGGTAATACTTTCCGAATTAGCCATCGGTTTGCTTATGGGATTTTCCGTTATTCTTCTTTTTTCCGCTGTTCAGCTTGCGGGGCATGTAATCGGTTTACAGATGGGGCTGGCTGTTGCCAATGTTATAGATCCCATGAGTGCGGGACAGATTTCGATAATCGGCGAGTTTTATTTCATCTTCAGCCTGCTTATATATCTTCTTATTAACGGACATCATTTTCTCATAGAGGCTTTGGTAAAAAGTTTTGAATTGGTTCCTCTCGGAGGGGGAATGTTCGGAGCGAATATTGAAACATTCCTTATTAATTTAAGTTTCATGGTGTTTGTTGTCGGAGTAAAACTCGCCGCTCCGGTGATAATAACACTTTTTATTATGTATGCTGTTCTGGGCATTGTAGCAAGGACAGTTCCCCAGATGAATGTGTTTATTGTCGGTTTCCCCCTGGCAATCGGGGTTGGGTTCGCCATGATAGGTTTATCTTTCCCGTTTTTCTACAATGTGCTGAACGGTGCTTTCGGGAATTTGGAAAATAATATCTCCACACTTATCCTTATGCTGAGGGGTTAATATCCCCTCAGGGATGAGAATTTAAGTTGATTAAAACTTTTCACTTCTGTATATTTCCGATATAATCCTGATTAATATATATGTTACATCTACCTGTGCAGCATTGTTTTTTATATGTTATATATAGGAACATTCATGCAGTTTCAGTCTCTAAGTTGGCGCAAAAATTATGTGGAATATGAGGCGGTAAAATAATATTTTGTTTCGCAAACCTGCTTTCTGGAGGTGAGCGCGTTTGGCTGAAGAAACCGGTCAGGAAAAAAGTGAACAAGCGACGCAAAGACGCCGTGAAGAAACTCGAAAAAGAGGACAGGTTGCCCGTTCAACCGAGGTAACATCCGCCGGGATGCTTCTGGCTGGTTTTACTACGCTGTTATTTTTCAGCGGGTATTTACTGAACTCTTTAAGAGATGTTTTTTCAGGTACCTTCACGATGAGCAGCACCTATAATCTTTCCCTATTAAATACCCGTTATCTCTTCACGAATATGATATGGAAATTAGCTGCCATTCTCCTGCCGGTTTTTATCGTTATGGTCGTGACAGGAATTGCTATAAACATTTTACAAGTTGGTTTTCTCGTTACCGGCGAACCATTGCAACCGAAGCTTAATAAGATTAATCCTATTGAAGGATTTAAACGAATATTTTCGCGGCGGTCCGCTGAAATGCTTGTCAGGGATATCATGAAAATAGTTATTGTCGTATGGATCGGGTATACGTCCCTGAAAAATATCATGCCGCAGATTATGGAGATAGGCAGTTATTCCGTCAACCAGATATTTTCTTTTGCCGGTCATTCCGTATTTGGCATTGCGATGAGAATACTGATAGGATATGTTGTTCTTGCGGTGTTCGATTACGCTTTTCAGCGATGGGATTATGAACAGTCGATGATGATGACACGTCAGGAGGTGAGAGAAGAATTAAAGCAGACTGAGGGTGATCCACTCCTGAGGGCTCGTATCCGGTCGGTTCAGCGTGAGATTGCACGCCGCCGCATGATGGAAGAAGTTCCGAAATCGGAAGTTGTCATAACCAATCCGACGGAAATCGCTGTGGCACTCGCATATGAGAGGCGTTTGACGGCGCCGGTCGTGGTGGCAAAAGGACGTAACATCATAGCCGAAAGAATCCGTGAGATAGCTTTAGAAGCCGGAGTTCCCATCGTTGAAAACGTTCTTCTTGCCCAGGCTCTGTACAAAGCAGTTGAAATAGGTCATTCTATCCCGGAGGAATTATATACCGCAGTGGCTGAGGTTCTTGCATATGTATATAAACTTAAGGGCAAAAAAATGTTGTAAACTGCGGATTTCAAGTTTACTTTATTAAAATAACTATTACTTTTTGCAATGCACATCAACAGGTTATTTTTTTTACGTGAAATAACACCTGGAGGAAAGACTTGCCGAACGGCACATTAGCAGCCAGACGAATGTCAAAGATTTCGGATGCGGTTATAGCGCTTGTAGTTATTTCCATAATAGGAGTAATGATTATTCCGGTACCTCCGCCGGTTATTGATATATTACTCAGTTTTAACATAGTTTTTGCGATAATCATTCTCCTTGTTACGATGTATGTAACCAAGCCGCTCGAGTTGTCCGTTTTCCCCGGTCTGTTACTGGTTACGACAGTTTTCAGACTTGCATTGAACGTTGCGAGTACACGGCTTATCCTCGGGGAAGCTTATGCAGGGAATGTAATCCGTTCGTTCGGTACGTTCGTAATACAGAACAACTATGTGGTGGGCTTTATCATTTTTGTCATCATTGTTGTCATCCAGTTTGTTGTGATCACAAAAGGAGCGACCCGTATAGCCGAGGTATCGGCACGGTTTACACTGGATGCAATGCCCGGCAAGCAAATGGCTATCGATGCTGACCTTAATGCCGGGCTAATCGATGAGGATGAAGCTCGCCGGAGAAGATTAGAGATCAGCCGTGAAGCTGATTTTTACGGAGCTATGGATGGAGCGGCTAAATTCGTCCGCGGTGATGTTATTGCCGGTTTGATCATAACCATTATTAACATCATAGGCGGTTTTATCATAGGGATCGCCCAGCTTGACCTGACAGTTATGGAATCTCTCCAGACCTATACCGTGCTGACAGTGGGCGATGGACTTGTAACTCAGATTCCCGCACTCCTGATGTCCACGGGGGCTGCTATGATTGTAACACGTGCGACTTCGGAATCAAATCTGGGACAGGACCTCCGTGAACAGATTTCAAGAAAACCCGCCGCAATTGTGATTGCCGCAATAATGATAGCAATATTCGGCCTTGTTCCAGGACTTCCTACAGCGCCATTTTTTACGATTGCGGTAATAACCGGTGCATATGCCGCGGTTGTTTTTCGCCAGCATGCCGTTGAGGAAAGAATGGTGGCGGAGGAAGAAGCCAGAAAAGTTGAAACCCCGCGTGAACGGATCGAAGATTACCTTGTAGTTGATATTCTGGGAGTAGAAATCGGTTACAGTCTCATTCCGATAGTGGATGAAAGCCAGGGGGGGGATCTGCTGGAGCGTGTGACGACGCTCAGGATGCAGATAGCCCAGGATTTGGGTATTATTGTGCCGCCGGTGAGAATAAGGGATAATATCAGGCTGAGTGCCAATGACTACATTATTCTTGTCCGCGGAAACCAGGTGGCAAAAGGAGAACTTGAACCCGGAATGTTCCTTGCAATGAATCCCGGCTACGCAGAGGAAGAAATCCAGGGAAAGGATACGATTGAACCTGCATTTGGCTTACAGGCTAAATGGATCGATGCCCATGAGAAAGAGAAAGCGGAACTGAGCGGTTATACTGTTGTGGAACCATCAAGTGTTCTTGCCACACATATTTCAGAGGTAATAAAGAACAATGCTCACGAGATCATCACAAGGCAGGATATCCAGGCGCTGGTGGATAATGTAAAACGCGATTATCCGGTACTGGTGGATGAGTTGATTCCACAGGTGCTGCCCCTGGGCATATTGCAGAATGTACTTAAGCACCTGTTAAAAGAACGCCTGCCGGTACGTGATCTGGTGACAATCCTCGAAGCCATAGGGGATTATGCCGCTACCACAAAGGATCCTTCCACACTTGGCGAATTTGCGAGAGCGGCACTTTACAGAACGATTACAAAAATGTATATTAACAATGAGGGCAAGCTTACTGTTTTTACAATCTCGCCGCAGCTTGAGCGGTTAATCATGGAGAATATGCAGTCCACGCTTCAGGGTGTTGTGGTCAATCTTGCGTCTGATGTTATGGAGAAGATTCTCAAGAATATTGGTGCGCTGTATGACAAAATGATTGCCGAAGACCATCAGCCGGTAGCTCTTACATCTTCGGGCGTTCGGCTGGCATTTAAGACATTGACGGAAATCAATTTCCCCAGACTGGCGGTGCTTGCTTATAATGAGATTGCACCCGAAGTTGAGATTTTTTCCATCGGTATAGTATCGAGTGAATGATGACGATTAAGAAATTTAGAGCACCCACAGTGACAGAAGCTCTAGCGAAAGTTCGCGAGGAACTGGGTAACGAAGCGATAATTCTCAGCACCCGGAGCGAAAGAAAGGGTGGTGTATTCGATTTAATCGGTCGCCGTGTAGTTGAGGTGACTGCCGCACTCGATGATAAACCTCTCAGTAATAACGGCGCGGGAAATAATTCGAGAACTCTGCGCTCGAATCCTATGATCCCTTCTGAGGCGAAACTGTATCCTCCTAAGCCTCCGGTAGCTTATAAACCATCATCGATTCAGGGAGCTACCGGTAAAATCGAGAATTCTGTTCTTAATGATATAGAGAACCGTATTAACATTGAACAGGTCCTTGGAGATATCAAAGACCTCAAACAATCGATGAAAGTGCTTGCAGATACTGCTCTGACCGGCGAGATGTCCGGTCTGCCTTCGACGCTTGCCTCCCTTATGACCAATATGCAGTCCTCCGGAATGGAAGATAAAATTGTAAAAAGGATAATCCGTCAACTGTTAGACGAGCTTGATGGCGTTGAGTTGTTTGATCCTTCAGTTGTGCTCAAGAAAGCGGCGGATCTTCTTGTTAACGGTATTGGTGAGGCAATCCCCATCGTTTTTGCAGGAGCAAAACCACGTATTGTGGTGTTTGTAGGTCCTACCGGTTCCGGTAAAACGACCACTATTGCAAAACTTGCTGCGGATTTTATGCTCAATAAAGAAAAACAGGTCGGGATACTGACGATTGACACTAAACGCGTTAATGCTATGGGTCAACTGAAAGCATACTGTCGTATTCTGAACATTCCACTGTTTGTCGCCTATACACCCGATGAACTTCCCTCAATTATGCCGGGAATTATGAACAGTGATATAACACTCGTTGATACACCGGGATCGGGGCCAATAGACGAGGCTCAAATAATCCAGATGGTTGAATTTCTGCAAAAAATGGTTCCCCAGGAAGTTCATCTTGTCATGAGTGTCACCACTTCCCTGTCTGAAATGAATCGAATATTGAATAATTTCGACGTACTGAAACCTAACCGTATTCTTTTTACCAAGCTTGACGAGACTGACAACTATGGCCCGATGCTTTCTTTTGCGCTTACTGTAAAAAAATTCATGTCTTATGTCACGTTCGGGCAGGAAATTCCCGGTAATTTTTCCTTAGCGGATCCCAGAAGCCTTATACAGCAAAACCTCGTGGGAGATAACGGAATAAAAAAAACAGGTATACCCGAAATTTAGAGAGACCGGATAAACTGTTAAAATAAATGTTGTAAAAGAACGATACACCATGAAATAGGTATAGAAAATAGTAATGAATTTCGAACAAAATTTTCTCGGAAAAACGTCACCTTCTAAAGTTTATGCTATCACCAGCGGGAAAGGTGGTGTGGGTAAAACATTCATTGCGATTAATCTGTCCATAACCTTTGCCAAGGTTGGGATGCGGGTTCTATTAATAGATGCAGATTTGGGCCTGGCAAATGTAGATATCTTGACCGGTATACGTGTTCCTCACACCATTGAGGAGGTGATAAACGAGGAGGCAAGTATATTCGATGTCCTTGTCGAGGGGCCTGAAAATGTGACAATTTTACCTGCGGCTTCCGGTCTGGGAAGTATCGGTGAGATGAACGAAAAAGGGTTACAATTCAAAAAAGAACTGCTCAAGCTGGAAAACGCATTTGATTTTATTTTTATTGATACGGGGGCTGGAATCTCTGCGAATGTTGTTGATTTTGTGTTCATGGCTGAAGAAGTTATTGTTGTTATGACACCTGAACCTACAGCTTTTGCGGATGCATATGCCATGGTAAAGCTTGTTTCCATGGAGAAGCCTGAGATGAAAGTGGGGATAATAATAAATCTTGTAAAGAATCAAAAAGAAGCTGAAAGAGTATTCACAAAATTTAATGAGATAGTAAAGCGTTTTCTCGATCGTGATGTCCGTTATCGTGGCGGTATTCTCCGGGATAAAGCAGTAGGCGAGGCGGTTATGAGGCAGGTTCCTCTTTCCCTCTACGCCGGCAAATCACCTTCGATGCAATCTATTCGAGAGGTGGCAGGAAATTTCCTTGGATTAAAAACTGCTAAAAAAATAAGTCTTTTTAGCCGATAGATATAAAAGGATGCTATGACTGATCGTAAAAGACAGGACAACCATAAAGTTCAAGGTGACCAAAGAGGTCTCAGTACTTATCAAAATTTATCGAGCACCCAAAAACGTAACGACATGGTGAAAAAACACCTGAATCTGGTTGGATTTGTAGCTTCGCGTCTGGCGATCGGGCTTCCTACCTGGATTGACAAACGCGACCTTGTCAGTTCGGGTGTAATTGGGCTAATCGAGGCTGCAAGCAGTTTTGATCCATCGCGAGGGGTTAAATTCGAGACCTATGCCAAAACACGTATCAGGGGGGCGATAATTGACGAATTACGGTCGCTTGACTGGATACCTCGTTCCACCCGGTCAAAATCGAAGGAGATAGAGAAAGCCATTGCTGCCCTGAGCGGCAAGCTGGGCAGGTTTCCGAATGACGAGGAGATCGCTCTGGAATTAGGCTGGGATATGGACAAATACTACAAAGCGATCGGTCAGGTATCGGTAACCACGCTCCTCTCTCTTGATGAGATGGTGCGTGCGACCGGAACCGGAGAGCAATTTAAACGGATAGATATGGTTAAGGGAGATACCAGCAGTCCCCTCGACTCTATAGAACGAAAGGAACTTCTCGACACAATTGTAAATATACTTAGCGATTTATCAGAACAGGAACGACTTGTAATTGCTTTATACTATTACGAAGAATTAACCTTAAAAGAAATTGGTATGGTTTTAAATGTTACCGAGTCACGGGTTTCGCAGGTTCATACGACTGCAATATTAAAGATAAGGACGAAACTCCGTTCAGCATACAGCGAATAACAGGATGGTGTTATTATGGTACGACCCATAGAAATTACTGATTCCCTGTCAAAAGTAGATGCAGTGGAACGTATGCAGCAAACGCAAAAAAATAATCCTGAAGCTACCCAGCAATTTCAGAAATCAATAAATGAAAAGCTTACAGTACAGGTGACCACACCGAATCCAGTTCCGAAAGGAGACCAGGTCGTTCTTCACGTTGATGAACAGGAGGAGGAAAAGCGAAAAATCCCCGAAAAAGAGGAACAGGATGCTCATGAACACACCAAGCACGATACTCATGAGCGGGATCAAAACGACGAAGATAATACCTCTCCTCACGACCGTATAGATATCAAAGCATAAAATCCCGTGTCTTGTCGTGAATTACACCCTCTGTCTGAATAATAAATCCAGAGTTCATCAGTAACGGATAGACTCATTAGCAATTGGAGATTTTACACGTGAGAATTACAGGGCCGATACCGCCATCTGAAAGGCATGTAACAAAGCAGCTATTGTCCACCTCCTTTGCAAAACATGTTCAGGGTACGGGAAATAAAGCTAATTCTAATGCGGCTCGACTGGCCGCACTTTTTGTTAATAAAGGATTAGAAATTCATCAATCTGAGGTTCGTACCCTGACAGCCGAGTTTTCTGCTATGGGCATGACTATGACCGATATCGACGGTGACAGTGCACTCAGAGCGCTTTTGCTCCATCGTCATTCAATCCCACTGACACCAGAACTGGTGAAGAATGCCTGGGGAGACAGTAGCTCTGTTCTGAACAGGATGCAGGCGCTTAGGGAACAAGCTATTTCACTTCTTTCCGACAGCCGTCTTTCCGGTGAAGAAAGGGCTGCACTCGAGATGCTGATAAACGATATCGACGGGCTTTTTAGTGGAAAAGCATCACCAGCGGCAGTGAAATTTGTTCAGGAAGATATCATCAGCAACTGGGCTCATACTCTTGAGACAGTTCTCAGACGAGCGGTTGGCGGGGACATGGAAGCACTTTCAGCTTTTACCGGTGAACGTATCGAAACTTACCTGACTGTCCTCAATCAGATAGAATATACGTTTCCTGAAGATCTATCTGATACCATTACCGGTCGTTTTGCCGGGATGCTGCGTGAAGCGGTGAGCGATTTGCATTCCCATATTGCGCGTTTTCGTTTTGGTGAAGCCGAATCTGTAACGGCAATCAAAGAAGCTGTTGCGGCTCTTGGTAATCGGTTATCTGCTCTTGCCGGAGAAATAGAAGCGTTTATGACCGCCGGCGGAACACAGGATATACAATCAGGCATGATAGCCGGATTTTTCCGGGAACAGGTGCGTGAACTCGAACAGCGTCTCCTGGCAGGGCTCGATGATGACACAATGGAGATAAAGTTATTCCGGTCAGAGGATGGCGAGGGCACCGGAATGCCGTTCAGGGAAATTTTACAGAGAAGCGGTATGGCATTTGAGTGGCGTTTGCTCGCCTGGTACCGTTCAGGCAGGGATCCTGATAGATTGCGTGCGCTAGTTCATGAGGATATCAAGGGCATACTTATGAACTTTGTCGGGGATAGGAAAAAGCATACGGGTAGAGGACGTGTAAGAAATGCGCAAAACCGTCTCCTGCGTGATGCTCATGCTGTTCTTGACTCTATTACTGAACGCCAGCTTGCTAATGTTCTGAACAATCATGCTGAAAAGCGCGGATTGTATCTGGAATTCCCATTTGACGAAAAACCAGGCAGGGGGCATGGAAAGTTATGGGCACGGGGGAACAAAAAACAGGAACGAAATACATTTGATCCGAAAAGCCTCAGCTTGACGTTTACGCTTGATACATCGCGTCTCGGAACGGTAGATGTTTCAATGGCATTCTCCGGTAAATCGGTCTCACTCGATTTCGTACTTGAAGATAGTAAAGTATGTGACCTTGGCGAGGAAATGGTGTCGGAATTCAGGGAATCACTTCAGAAACGCGGTTTTGCCGCCCGCTCTGTCAGGTTTTCCGAACGGGGACATGAAACAAAGGATGAAAAGCCCGGAGCATACAAAAAAAAGCCAGGGGGTGTTGATTTAGTAGGATGATTAAACGCCGCGTACATAAGGTCACCTCTCGCAAAGGTGCGGCTGCTCTGCGATACAGGCTGGGCAGGGATGAAACACCCAGGCTTGTGGCAAAGGGATTGGGTAAAATCGCCGAAAAGATCATCGAGGCTGCCAGGGAAGCAGGCGTTCCCATACAGGAGGATCCTGACCTTTTAGCTATTCTCATGACATTGAATATTGACGAAATGATTCCGCCTGAAATGTATACGGCTGTTGCTGAAGTACTGGCTTTTGTCTATCGTATGAACAACAAAATGCCTGAACGGTGAGAGAAATAACTGACTTAATTTTCTTTAGTTTATTGATTTTTAAGATAAATTTCACAGGTTTGTAGTTTAGAAATATCTTTTCAACATTCCCACAGGAATACACTAATGCCCGATAAATTTGACAATATCGAGATTATACGTGTGCTCTATGAGATAAGCACGCTTATCCAGTCCGATTCGGAACTCGAGGATAAATTCAACCGTGCGCTCGCCATGATCAGGGATGCTGTCGGATGTCATTCGGCGAGCCTGTTCATCTATGAGGAAGAAAGCGGTAAGCTCGAGGAGGTTGCAACTGTCGGAAAGTTGGTTGAACTCATCGAGGCGGTTGATTTTGACATGGGGAAAGGGTTCAGTGCCTGGGTTGCTAAGAATCGGAGGTCAGTCCTGATACCGAACCTTCGCAAAAAACAACATGAGGGATTCAGGTCGTTTGTCTCCATACCGCTCATTTCACTTAACCGGCTTATCGGAGTAATGAATCTCGGGCATGAAGAACCGAACGCATTTACCGAAAAGCACATGAATTTTCTCGAGATCATTGCAGGACAGATGGCACATACCATTGAACATGCAGATTTTGAGAATGAACTTATCCGGAAAAATGTCGCTCTGGTGGAAGCAAAAAAAGAAATTGAAAGCCATCAGCAAAAAATAATCGAGATGGAAAAGTACCAGGTACTCGGTCAGGTCGCCGTGTCAATCAACCACGAAATTAACAATCCTCTCACCACAATAATGGGAAACATCGAACTTATCATGATGGCAGATTCCTCGATGAGCGAGGCAATACACAAAAAACTTGGCATTATGCTTGAGGAGTGTAAGCGTATTGCGAAAGTCACTGAAAAGCTCAAGGATATAAAACAAGTGGTAGTAAAGGATTATCTGGAAAAGTATGGTGAAAAAATGATCGATATAAATTCATCAAGCAAATCAGATGAAGAGGAAAAACTTTCCTGAGGGAGGAATAATATTCTCGAGAGATAATGTGACTTATGGTTGGATTTGTAAAGGACAGCATTTTGTGTTAATATAAATAAAGTAGTAACAATAAGATAGTTAAGCTCGACCGATTTTGGACGGGCTTTTTTATTTATGGCACAGGTGTTGCATAACTATAGTATGCAGAGAAAAATACATTACACAGGAGAACATAACGAATGATTAATGGACTTTATCTTTCAGCGGCGGGAATGCTTCCGCGTATTAACCAGATGTCCAATGTTTCAAACAATCTTGCCAACGTATCCACGAATGGTTACAAGAAGAGTAATATTTTTCTCCGCCAGCTTATCGATGCCAGCTATGCGCTTGATCATGCCATGGGAATCGAACGTCAGCAAGCACCCGAGGATGTGCGAATAGATTTTACCCAGGGAACATTTGAAAAAACAAATAATCCGTTCGACCTGGCATTGAATGGTTCGGGTTTTTTACGTGTAAGAGATAATGCAGGAGAGATTAACTATACCCGCAATGGTCGTTTTTATCAGGATCCTAATGGTTTTTTGGTGACAGGTTCGGGGATGTTTCTTTTGAGCGATGTGAATAATGTATTAAGGATTGATGGTGATGAGGTCGATATTATGGGCAATGGTGATATCGTTATTGATGGTGTTCAAACCGATACAATTGGGATAGCTGAATTTGATAACGCCGATTATACCAACCTGTATGACATAGGCATGGGACTGTTCAAAAAACCGGCTGCGGTTAATGAAATTCTGCCTAATCCGGATGCGGTTCTCTATCAGGGGTATCTTGAGGATTCCAACGTTGAACCGGTAAAAACCATGGTTGACATGATAGAATTGTTCAGGGCATTTGAACTGGGGCAGAAAGCCATACAGATACAGGACCAGTCGTTGCAAAGAGTTGTTACTGAAGTTGGAGTAATAAGATAACAATACCGATAAAAAGTGAGGTGCTATTATGATAAGAGCTATGAGAACAGCCGCGAGCGGAATGTACGCTCAGAAACTGAATGTTGACAATATAACGAACAATCTTGCAAACGTGAGTACCACGGGATTCAAGAAATCCAAGATCGAATTCCAGGATGTTCTCTACCAGGTTCTTCGTATGGCTGGCGCTACAAACCAGGAGGGTATCGAGGTGCCCGTGGAACTTCAGATCGGTTATGGTGCAAGGGCAGTTGCATCGCAGCGCATTTTCAGCCAGGGTAATCTGACACAAACGTATAATACGCTAGATATTGCCGTTGACGGTGATGGCTTTATTCAGATTGACCTGCCCGATGGAACGCAGGCTTATACCCGTGACGGCGCCATTAAGATGTCTCGTGAGGGAGAATTGGTGACATCGGAGGGTTATCTTCTGACTGCCGCAATTACCATTCCCACCGAGTCGGAGGAAGTAAGCATCGGTGTGGATGGTACAGTATCGGTGCGGAATGCCGGGGAAACCGAGGCTACCGATATAGGCCAGATACTACTCATTAAATTTTTAAATCCTGCCGGTCTTTCGGCTATCGGACGTAATCTCTACATCCAGACAACGTCATCAGGTGATCCGGTAGAGGGTGTACCCGGTGAGGATGGTCTCGGGCAGATCAGGCAGGGATTTCTTGAACTCTCGAATATTGAAACAGTCGAAGAGATGGTGAATCTAATAGTAGCACAACGGGCATACGAAATAAACTCAAAAGCAATTCAAACTTCAGAAGAGATGATGCAGCTTGCCAATAACCTGAAACGATAAGTGAATGACCATGAAAACTTTCTCTGAAACCATATCGCGTATTTCAGCTTTGCTTATGTGCGCACTCTCTCTGTTTATCAGTTTGACTTCCGAAAGCGAGGCAGTTGTCGTACCGGCTGATTCTATACGGTCTGCGGTTCTGTGTGCACTCAAGAGGGCAGCTGAAAGAGAAGGACTGGAAATCGAAGCCGCAGTTCCGTATGCCATCAATGTTCTTGTAAAAGGTATGGATGATGCGGTAATCAGGCCGGTGGTGCCCATGGATAAAATCAGTAATCGCCGCGTTCCGGTAAAAGTTGAATTTCTGGGCAAAGACGGGAAAGTGGCACGATGGGTAAACATTTTTGCACATATCAAATCATATGCAACTTTGGCGGTCACCACTGTTGATCTCCGCCGCGGTGATCCTATTGATCGAGGCAGTGTAATTTTTAAAAATATAGATGTATCCGGTGTTAAAGAGTACTATGATTCTTTCGTAGATATTTCGAACATGCAGGCGAAACGAAGTATCAGGGCTGGTACAATCCTTACAGCGAAAAATGTTGAGCCAGTTCCCATCATCAGCCGCGGAGACATGGTGACAATCAGGGCGAATGTAGGAAATATTATGGTCAGTACTCAAGGAAAAGCTGGACAGGACGGCGGTTTGAACGAAAGCATCAGGGTATACAGCGAAACTACGAAAAAAACCATAATCGGTACGGTCATTGATAAACGAACTGTTCTGATATCTGATAGATAATGATGGAGGTTAAGATGAAAAAGATAATTTTTTTTGTTATACTTGGTATATGTTTTATCCTTGCGGCTGATTATGCTTTTTCTGAAAGTCCAGAGACTGCCGGAAGTAACGTATCCCTTTACAGCGATGTTAAAGCGAGTAAAATTGGTGATGTTCTGTCGGTTATTATTTCTGAAATAAATTCAGCTTCAAAGAACACAAGAACATCGACCCAAAAGCAGAACAAGAACGAGGCAGAAGGTGCGGCCACCACAGGCGCTCTCAGCGGCTTATTCCCGGGAATGGGTGGATCGATGGATATTTCAGGCCAGTACAGCGGTCAGGGCACTACATCGCGCAGTGGACAGTTGTCCAGCCGTATGAGCGTGAAGGTGGTGGATATCACGCCCAATAATTTCCTCGTGATCGAGGGTTCAAAAACGATGGAAATCAACGAAGACATGGAAGTTGTAACAATATCGGGTATTGTCGATCCCTTTCAAGTCAGTGCATCAAACACTATCTACTCCTACCAGATAGCCAATGCAAAAATAACGTATAAGGGCAAGGGATCGGTATCGCAGGCACACCGCCCCGGTCTCCTCGTTCGTATCATAAACTGGTTACTATAGAGAGGTGAATCTGATGAAAACTGTAAAATTATTAATATTTTTTGTAATAGGATTTTTCATGCTTGTTTCTGCGCCATCATCGGTAGTGAGGCTTAAGGATGTTGCGCAGGTGAGGGATCAGCGGGAAATCGATCTCATTGGTTACAGCCTCGTTGTCGGTCTTGAGGGTACAGGAGACGGCAAGAATACCCAGTTTACAATAAAAAGCATCGGAAACATGATGCAGCGCAATGGGATGATAGTCTCCTCTGACAGGATAAAAGTCAAGAATGTCGCCGCTGTTATGGTAACCGCAAGGGTTTCACCATATATCAAAAATGGCGGAACCTTCGATGTAACGGTTTCATCGATGGGTGATGCGAGAAGCCTGGAAGGGGGAACATTACTTCTGACGTTACTCTCCGGGCAAAACGGCAAATTATATGCAACAGCCCAGGGACCTATAAGCGTTGGCGGCACAAATAAGGATTTTGGTGGTATTGGTGGAGTTGTGACTAATTCCCAACTGACCGGCATTGTGCCCAACGGAGGTATACTGGATCGTGAACTGCCCACGCTCGGCATAGATGAGCGGCGTATGCTTGTGACTCTCTTTAATCCAGACTTTACTACTGCTTTTCGTCTTGCCACTGCAATTAACGAGTCATTTGAAATGTATATAGCCAAGGCACAGGATGCAGGCAGTATCATTGTCAATGTGCCCGGAGAGTATTCTGATCAGGGAGACTTGGTTAAATTCATATCTGAAATGGAAATAGTTACCTTCCGTCCGGATGAAAGAGCTCGCGTAATCATAAACGAACGAACCGGCACAATTATAGTCGGGGGAAATGTGACTATCAGTCCGATAGCCATTATGCATGGCAACCTCTCACTCTCTGTAGGTGAAGAGCAACCTGCTGCTGCAGCTCAGCTGGCAATCCCCGGTCAGGTCGAACAAATGGGAGATCGTATGGTTTCATTTGAGGAATCGACAAATGTGAGCGATGTAGCCCGGGCTCTCAACTTACTCGGTATAACCCCCCGCGACCTTATCGCTATTTTCCAGGTACTCAAACGCTCCGGCGCCCTCAGGGCCGAACTGCTTGTTATGTGACAGGTTACATCATGAAAACGATTGCACACAATAACATGAATGGAACTTTGGTGAGAAAGCCTGGCACGGGACAGCGTACTTTTATGCCCCCCACTGTGAGGAATGACCCTTTTAACATAAGAAATTTAAACCGGATGACTTCGGTTGAAAAAGAGAAAGCAAGGCTGCTTAAAGCCACTGAAGGGTTTGAGGCTATATTTATCAGGGAGATTTTAAGTACCATGCGTTCGTCGCTGCAGGACGGCGGTATGTTCGGCGACGGAATTGCCGGACAAATTTACGGGGATATGATGGACAATGCGATTGCCGAAACCATGTCAAAAAGGAGTGCCCTTGGGCTTTCCGATATGCTTTACAGAACACTTGTCAAGAATATTGAATCCAAAGAAAAAAATAATGCCCAGGAGTTAAATAGTACTCAAGAAAAATTCCAAAAATGACGATAAACTATATAAAGAATGGAGAAAATATGGTGATCTTAGATAAGCTTGTTGGGGAAATATCGGATATCCTCAAACGTGAAATACGCTCGTTCACAAACATTCTGGAACTTTTGATTCTGGAAGAGAAAAGCCTGATTGAGTGTAACACGGAAGCTTTGTTAAGTGTGCTGGAGAGACAGGAGGATGTGTTTTCGAGTATAGCGTGTCTGGAAAAGAGCAGGATGGATGTGCTGATGAAAATCACCGAACTTACCGGCGAAGCTCCGGAAAATTATTCCGTTTCCAGGCTTACAGAAGAAGTGAACGAACCTCTTAAAAATGAACTCATCGAAACCGGACACATCCTTGCCAGTTTATATGAAGACATTCAAATGAAAAAGATATCCAACTCGGTTCTTATCAGGCAGTCACTGATGCTTGTGGAAAGCGATATCAGACTGATATTGAATGCAGCAAGCCGTCATGAACAGAAAGAGAACATGTACACTTCACAAGCCGAGACAGGTCTATCAACCCGCAGTGTATGTATTGATGAACGTAGGTGAGTACAAGTTATGAGTGGTCTATTTTTCGGATTAAATATTGCGCGGAATACCCTGAGGGCTCAGACGAGTGTACTGAATACAACTGCTCATAATATCGCCAATGCCAATACTCCCGGATATTCACGCCAGAAGACTGTTTTGTCCTCAGTTACAGAAAAGCCTATCGGCGGAATATGGAGCGGAGGTACTTTAAATGTGGGCGGAGGTGCGGAAGCAACAGAGATAGCCCGTTATCGTTTCGCACTGTATGATCAGATATTCCGCAATGAAAATCAGAATTTGAATGATTTCATCAAAACCGAGGAACTTATGCACCAGGTAGAGTTGCTCTTTGATGAACCTTCGGATCGCGGTTTGAGCGCCACAATCAGCGCTTTCTTTAACGGCTGGCAGGAAGTTGCGAGTGAGCCTCAGAATATGGCGGCACGCCAAAGCCTTAAAAGCATCACCGAGGAACTAACCAGCCGTTTTCAGCGTATTTACCTTCAACTCGATACCATGCGTGAGGATATCAATACTGAAATCACCGCGATTCCCCCTCTCCTCAATGAAATTACTGAAGAAATAGCCAGCCTGAATGCATCCATTCGGGTGGCAACAGGTCAGAAATCACCTGCAAATGATCTCAAGGACAAACGTGATTCCCTTGTGGATGAACTGTCTGAATATGTTGATGTAAAAGTTGTTGAACAAAAGGATGGAACTTATACTGTCCTTATGGGAGCTCATGTTGTTGTTGAACTTGATCATCACAGCGAATTGCATGCAGTTACGCGCACTGTCGGTGCTGAGGCTAATAAAAGAACTGTGATAGTGTCTGATGAGGGTTTGGAATATACTCCTTATGCCGGGAAAGTAGGAGCGCTCGTAAAATTCCGTGATAATATACTGACGGGTATAATGGGAAAACTAACCGAGTTCACAGAGAATTTTGTTGAATGGATTAATTTCGAACACCGTTTGGGGTATGGTCTTGATAAACAAAATAATCGTAATTTCTTCGATCCGTTTAAAACAAACCCATACAATATCACCGTTTCTACTGATATCCGGGATATTACCCATATTGCCGTATCTGGTGACGGCACAGTAGGTGATAACACAAATGCGTTGAGAATTCATGAGCTAAAAAACATGAAACTTATCGACCAGCGATATACGTTCAATGAATACTATGGTGCATTGATTGCGGAAGTGGGCATCAATGGCCGTGAGGCGAAGTCCGGCAGAATGAATGAGGAGCTTCTTGTCAGACAGGTAGATAACGCTCGTGAGGGAATAAGAGGTGTTAGTATGGATGAAGAAATAATTCAAATGATTCAGGCACAGTACATATACCAGGGAGCCTCAAGGATAATAAGGGTTCTGGATACTCTTCTTGAGGAAATTATTAGATTAAAATAAGGATGGCGACGTGATATGAGAATAACAGATAAAATTCTCAATACAAATTTTATAACAAATCTTGCATTTTCTTCTGAAAGATTATTTGAAAGCGAAACAAAAGTCTTAACCCAGAAACGTGTGAACAAGCCATCAGATGATCCGGTTGACGCTCTAAACTCATTGGCGCTCAGAACCCGAATTGATGAGATAGAACAGTACAAAAGGAATATATCACGTACCAAGACAATGCTTCAGAACACGGAATCCATAGTAACGGCTATTGCAGAAATATTCCAGCGTACTAATTCCTTAACTGTTCAGGGTGCATCGGATTCTTTTACCGATGTGGATAAAATATCAGTATCGTATGAAATAAATCAGCTTTTGGAACAGACTTTTAAAGAAGCAAACAACAGTATATCTTCATCTTATATTTTTGCCGGCACTAATATAGACACTCTACCATATTCTGCCCAGCGTAATATTGACGGTGAAATTATCAGTATAACAACGTCCGGAACTGGAGGTAATCTTAACAGAGCCATTGGTGAAAATATTTCGATAAAAGCAAACATTAACGGTGAAGATTTATTTGAAAGCGGTGAAAATCTTTTTGACATTTTGATAAAAATTCGCAATGATTTGCGGGCAAACGACTCCAATGCGCTTAATCAAGACCTCGGCAACCTTGATAATGCGATGGAAAAAATATTCAATACCCAGTCTGTAATAGGTTCCAGGGTTAACCGTGTCGAACTGGCTGAACACCGTGCCGAAAGTGATATTGTTAATTTTTCTCAATTTCTCTCAAACGCCGAGGATATAGATGCTGCTCAGGCGATTATTGATTACCAGACAGAACTCGTTACTCTACAGGCATCACTTCAGGCAGGTTCAAGGCTTATTCAACCGAAACTTTTAGATTTTCTACGATAACCCCAATCCAGGGAGTATAATTAAATGACAGATCATAAAAAGGGAAACACTGTAGAGATAAAAACCTCACGCGGTACTATGTATGTTAGCAGAAAAGATGTCATCCACTTTCCGGAAGGTTTATTTGGTTTTGAAGAATATAAAGACTATGCTGTATTCGATATTAAGGATTGTAAGCCTTTCAAAAGCATGTTGTCGATACAGGAGGGAGGTCCTGATTTCGTTGTTGTGGATCCATTTCTGATAGTTAAGGATTATAACCCCCTTGAATTATACACATCCCCGGAAGAATTGCCGTTCGGATCACAAGTGGAACTGACTGTTCTATCTATCGTAACTCTCGCCGAGGATCCGAAAGATATTACCGCAAATTTCCGCGGACCTTTATTTTTGAATATATCCACCGGCATTGCGAAACAGGTAATCTTGCCTGATGACCAGTACTCAACCCACGAACTACTCCAGATAACAGAAAATATTCATGAGACAGTCTTTTCCTGTATATAAGTCTAAAAAGGCTTGTTTTCAAATCGTTGGCAATCAGGTATTTAATCTCATTCGCGCCTTCTCGGCTTCCTCAGATTTCGGATATGTTTTTATAAGATGCTGAAGTGTTGTGGTACCGGTTTTTTTATCTCCCGTTTCCAGTTGTGAAAATCCGATTTTTAATAATGCAGCCCGCACTTTAGGAGACTTGGGATATTTTTTAAGGACTTTTTCGAATTCCTTGATGGCGAGATCGAATTTTTTCTGTCCGTAAGCCGCTTCACCCAGCCAGTATTGAGCATTTCCGGCAAGCTCATGATCAGGGAACTGCATGAGGAAAGATAAAAAGCGGCTTTCAGCCAGGAGAAAACTCCCATTCTGAATATCATCCATTGCCGAATCATACAGTGTTTTTGGGTTGGTTTTAAGTGAATCGCCAGAGGCAACGGGTGATGTTACCGGTGGTGATGAAGATGGGGGTGAGATGGGTGTTATCTGTACAGGTTGTTGTTGGGGTGTGGGAGTTTCAACTCCTCCATAAAGCTGAATATCCTGGAGTTTTTGAAGCAGTTTCATTAACTGATAGGTTATTTCTTCCTGACGTGCTGATAGAAGAGCGATATTGTCACGGTTTTCCTGCGCCTGAGTACCGATGAGTGCGCGTATGCTTTGAGACAACCTGATCTCTTCACGGATGAGGCTGTCTATTACAGTAATTGATTCTTCTAGAGACAAAAGACGGGATTCGA
>JBHPFF010000019.1:0-34289 GCA_042572165.1 Candidatus Latescibacterota bacterium
ACCCTTAAGGATGAATATGGCTATAAAACCTTTCCCAATGTAATGACCTCCATTGAATTTGAAAGAATTCTAAGTGCTTCCGGTCCTACCGGGGGTCATATCTCAAGACCTTCTGATGGAAAGGAACCGAAAAAGATAGCTTTCATTCAGTGTATCGGCTCAAGAGATATGCAATTAGGTAATGAGTACTGTTCTGCAATATGCTGTATGCAGGCGGCCAAGGATTCTGTTATCGTAAAGGAACATCTTACCGAGGTTGAATCCACCATATTCTGTATGGATATCCGTACTTATGGGAAGGATTTTGACAGGTTTATTAACAAGGCCAAAGATGTCTATAAGACCCGTATTATTTATGGTAGAATTTCCTCTATAGAGGTTGATCCCCAAACAGAAGATCTTGTTATCCCTTATAATACTGATGATGGCAAGATCGTAAAAGAGACCTTTAACCTGGTAGTTCTCTCGGTCGGCCTCACTGTAAGCGAAAGCATCAGACAGTTAACCAATAAGCTCGGTATAACACTTGATGAATGCGGATTTACTAAGGCTTCCGCCTTTTCACCGGTGGCTACATCCCGTCCGGGTGTGTTTGTAGCAGGAACCCTTTCCGGCCCCAAGGATATTCCTGAGACCGTGATGGAGGCATCGGGCAGTGTCTCCGGTGCTTCGGCCATGCTGGTGGATTTCCCTGTTAAAGAGATCAAGGAAGACCTGCCACCTGAAATTAATATTACCGGTATACCACCCCGGCTGGGTGTTTTTATATGCCGCTGTGGTATCAATATCGGGGGGATCGTTGACGTTCCTGCGGTTGTTGAATACGCCTCCGATCTTGATAATGTAGTTCACGCCCAGGAGTTTATATTCTCCTGTTCACAGGATGCCCAGAAGGTCATAGATGAGGTAATTAGAGAAAAGGAATTGAACAGGGTGGTAGTGGCTGCCTGCACCCCACGAACCCATGAACCTCTTTTCCAGAAAACCCTCCGAGGTGCCGGTCTCAACCCTTACCTTTTCGAGTTTGCCAACATTCGTGAGCAGTGCAGTTGGGTTCACCAGAAAGACCAGGAACTGGCTACTGCAAAGGCAAAGGACCTGGTGAGAATGGCTGTCAGCAAGGTCCGGTTATACCAGTCACTTGAGAAGACACTTCTTCCGATTAATCACGATGCCCTTGTCATCGGCGGGGGAATTGCCGGAATGACAGCAGCTCTTGATTTAGCAGACCAGGGATTTAAGGTCTCTTTGGTGGAAAGGGAACCTGAACTGGGAGGAAATACAAGGCATATCCACTATACCCTGAATGGAGAAGATGTCCAGCACTTCCTTCTTTCTCTCATTAAAAAGACAAAAAATCATAAGAATATCAATCTCTTTTTAAATACCGAGATTAAAGATATTACAGGCTTTATCGGGAACTTCAAGACAAGTCTGAATATGGGTAAAGGTAATGGGAAAGAGATCGAACATGGTACGGTCATTGTCGCTTCCGGTGGAAGTGAATATAAGCCATCTGAATATCTTTACGGTCAGAATAAAAGCGTAAGATTACAGCGCGAGCTGGAAGAACAGATTGCTTCAAATTCCATCAGCGACGAGAAAGTTGCCGCTCTCATTAACAGCCGTCAGGGAGGAACGATTGTCATGATACAGTGCGTGGGCTTCCGTGATGATGAGAGACCGTATTGTAGCCGCATATGCTGCAGCCAGGCCGTAAAAAATGCATTGAAGCTCAAAGAGTTGAATCCTAAATTAAATATCTATATTCTTTACAGAGATATACGCACCTCCGGAACAAGAGAGCTTTATTACAGGGATGCCAGGGAGAAAGGAATTGTCTTTATCCGTTACGAGGATGAGCAAAAACCTGAAGTGGTCGCTAAGAAAGGCGGATTAAGGGTGAAGGTGTTGGATCGAATTCTGAGAAGAGACATTCTATTTGATGCTGATCTTGTGGTTCTAAATTCGGGAATTGTTCCGAATGAGGATAACAAAAGGCTCTCTCAGATGCTCAAGGTTCCCCTGACCGAAGACAGGTTTTTCCTGGAGGCACATGTTAAACTGCGTCCTGTGGATTTTGCAACAGACGGCATTTTTGTATGTGGTCTGGCTCATTATCCCAAGGATATCTCTGAATCGATTACCCAGGCTCGTGCAGCCGCAGCACGAGCGACTGTGATCCTGACAAAAGAAGTGTTTGAGGCGGAAGGAAAGGTCTCTTTCGTTAGAAAAGAAAGATGTTCCGGATGTGGCCTTTGCGTTGAGGTATGCGCCTATCAGGCGATCGAGATTGATGAAAAGGAGAAGGTTGCAGTCATTAACGATGCACTCTGCAAGGGATGTGGAGCATGTGCTTCATCCTGCCGGGGTAATGCCCTGAATTTAAAAGGCTTTCAGGACGATCAGATCATGGAAGCCTTAAAGGTGGTGAACACTTAATCAATATGCCAAAGGCAAAGACTGATAGTAAAAAGACACACAATCAGGAAATGACTCCTCGAACTGAAGAATACGAACCAACGATTGTTTCCTTTCTCTGTAACTGGTGTTCCTATGCCGGCGCTGATCTGGCAGGGGTTTCCCGAATTCAGTATTCGACAAATATACGGGTTATCCGTGTTCCCTGTTCCGGAAGAGTCAATCCCTTTTATATTATAAAAGCACTGCAGAATGGTGTGGACGGTGTGCTTGTCTCTGGTTGCCATCCCGGTGACTGTCATTACATCAGTGGAAACTACTATGCGAGAAGAAAATTTGCCCTGTTAAAGCGTTATCTGGAGTACATAGGGATTGAACCGGAGAGAGTGCAGTTTTCCTGGGTGTCCGCCGCTGAGGGTGGACGGTTCGCCCAGATTGTTGAAAAGGTTATAAACGATGTCAGGAAACTGGGGCCAATAAAAAGTTCTATAGTAAAGAAATTGTAATATGTACTATCAAGAAGCAAATGATAAAAACTTTTGGAGTGATTGACTGAGATGCTGAATGAGATCAGACAAACAGTAAAAAAACTATTCAACGAAAACAAGATCGATGTATTCATCGGCTTTTGTGAGGGTACTCTCCCCTTGAGGACAACACCCTGTTTCATTACAACGGCTGATGATACGGATAAACTTGTCTGGAATTCATTCTGTACAAATAATCTGGCGGTCTATCTGCCCCGGTTTTTTCTTCCCAAGCCACGGGGAAAAGAGCCAAAGTGGCCCAGGGTGGGGATCCTTGTCAACGGATGTACAGGTCGTTCTCTGGTTGGGCTTTTACAAGAGAAACAAATTCCCAGGGAAAACACAGTCATAGTTGGTGTGCCATGTGATGGAATGATTGATATAAAGAAAATTAAAGGGATTGAGATCATTGAAGGAACAGAAAAGAAAGGCTCTATCATTATCGTGGACAAAACAGGAAAAGAGAAAGAACTCAAAATAGATAGCCTGAGGGCGGATATCTGCCTGAGTTGCTCTTGCTTCGTACCTCCTGTATATGATTACCTTGTCAAAGGGAAGGGGAAGGAGACCGTTGTTCCATACAATGGTGTTGAAGATTTTGAGAAGATGTCACGCCAGGAACGTTGGTCCTTTTTTGAAGAACAAATTTCTAAATGTATCCGGTGTTATGCCTGTCGGGCAGCCTGTCCCAACTGCTGGTGTAAGGAGTGTTTCGTGGATCAATCCCTTCCCCGGTGGGCCGGTATCACCAATGATATCTCGGATACCATGTTCTATCACATCGGACGCATATTTCACCAGGCAGGCCGCTGTGTGGACTGCGGGGCGTGTGTCGCCGCCTGTCCTGTTGGCATTGATCTGCGCAAGTTTACCTATAAACTGATTATGGATGTAAAAGACCTCTATGAGTATGAAGCAGGGCTCTCCCAGGAGGAGCCCCCGCCTCTTGTAACCTATAAACCTGATGATGAACAGGAATTCATGACCGAGCCGTGAAAGAAAAAATTATTGAAAAAAAGAAGGTAAATAAACTTCTCTCCACCTTGAGCGAATCTTATCTCATATTCGTACCGGGTGAAGAGAATGATGTCTCTCAGTTGTGCAAATTCAGCCCGGACAGGGAGATTCCATGGGATTACAGTAATACCTTGATCCCGCCGAAGGATATTTTCTTTCCGCAGAACGAAACTCTCTATGAATATAAAGGACAGAAAGTAACAGAATCGGGTTTCAAGGTACCATCTACTATAATCTTCGGTATCCGCCCCTGTGATGTACACGCCTTTAGCATGATGGATAAGGTTTTTGACAGCGAAGACTTTCAGGACCCTTACTATTTAGAAAGACGTAAAGCTACAACAGTTGTTTCACTGTCATGCACAAACCCGGGGATAACCTGTTTCTGCACATGCCTCAATGAAGGCCCGGACAGTGACACAGGTGCCGATGTTATTCTTTTTGATATTGGAGAGAAAATCCTCGCAAGGACAATAACGGAAAAAGGGGAAAAATTATTAAACACTTATGAAAAGTCGTTTGCTGCCGCGCAGAAAGAAGATTCAGACAAGAGGGATGATCTTGTAAAATCCGCCAGAGAAAAGATCCAGGCGCAGGTTAACATAGTAAACCTGAAAGAAAAGCTGGATCAAGCTTTTGATGCTGATTTCTGGGATACATTACACATGAAATGTCTGGGTTGCGCTATGTGTACATATCTCTGCCCTACATGCCACTGCTTTGATATTACCGATGAGACAGAGAGAGATATGGGCAGGAGGATAAGATGCTGGGATTCATGTCAGTTTCCTTTATTTACTTTACATACCTCCGGTCATAATCCACGGTCAACTTATAAAGAAAGAATGCGCCAGAGAATTATGCACAAGTTTAATTATTGCCCGGAAAACTTTAATGAAACATTCTGTGTGGGTTGCGGCCGATGTATTGTGAACTGTCCTGTAAATTTAGATATCCGGGAGGTTATAAAAGAAATTAATGGATAATCCATATATACCCGCGCCGGTAATAATTGATGATATTGTAATTGAAAACGATTTAAGGGATATCAAGAGTTTCAAGTTATCCTTTGTGAATGAAGGGGATAAAAAGAATTTTCGTTATCTGCCCGGACAGTTTGCTGAAATCTCCATACTTGGCAGGGGAGAATCTCCCATTGGGATAGCCTCATCCCCTACTGAGACAGCGGGTCTTCTTTTTTCGGTAAAAAAAATGGGAGAGGTTACGACTGATCTTCACAATTCACTTCCAGGCCGAGTTATCGGAGTAAGAGGCCCTTATGGAAATACTTTTCCATGGGAAAAAATGGAAGGAAAAAATATCACCATTGTTGGCGGAGGTTTTGCCTTCACGACATTACGATCCTCGATTATTTATATGTTACATAAAGATAACAGGAAAAAATTCAAAAATCTGGTTACAATTTACGGCGCACGGAATCCCAGAGAATTGCTGTATAACGAGGAACTAAAAAAGTGGGAAAAAGAAAAGGAGATAGACATCTATATTACAGTGGATGAGGGTGATGGCGGATGGCCACACAGGGAAGGTCTGGTGACTCAGGTCCTCGAGGAAGTTAATCCGGAATCAAAGAATAGTGTTGCTCTCGTCTGTGGCCCGCCTGTGATGGTGAAGTTCACTATTTTAAGTCTTCTGAATATTGGTTTTACTCCGAGTAATATCTATGTTTCTCTTGAGATGCGTATGAAATGTGGGATTGGTAAATGTGGAAGGTGCAATATCGGGTCCAAGTATGTTTGTGTGGACGGCCCCGTATTCACTTACGAAGAATTACAGGGATTACCGAATGAATACTAAGTTAAAAAATAATAGCAAAATTGGTTCGGCAATGGTTGTCGGCGGCGGCATAGGAGGTATGCAGGCTGCCCTTGACCTCGCTGAATCCGGGATAAAGGTTTTCCTGGTGGATAACAAACCGTGTATCGGCGGAGTAATGGCCCAGTTGGACAAGACCTTTCCCACAAACGACTGTTCCATGTGCACCATGGCTCCACGTTTGGTCGAAGTTGGCCGTCATAAAGATATTGAAATAATTACCCTTTCAGAAATTGAAAATATTAACGGTAAGCCTGGTAACTTTTCAGTGACTTTGAATAAAAAACCTCGATATATCGATGAAGAAAAATGTACCGGTTGCGGTTTATGTATGGCAAATTGTCCGGTGAGAAATCAAATCTATGTTGAACCAGAAAAAGAGGAGATAAAACTTTCTTTTGAAGATTTACAAAAAGTGCGGAAAATAATTGATAATTATAAAGATAAAGAAGGAACATTGGTCCCCGTAATGCAAGATATAAACAAAGAATACAGATACTTGCCGGGTGAAATATTGAAATACATTTCTCAAGAACTTGGTTATCCGTTAAGTCGTATATATCAGTTAGCGACATTTTATAATGCCTTCAGTTTAGTGCCAAAGGGAGAGTATGTTATTCGCGTCTGTCTGGGGACTGCATGTCATGTAAAAGGAGGGGCTAGAATTCTTGGTGCGTTAGAGAAAGAATTGGGGATAAGAACAGGCGAAACTACTCCAGATATGAAGTTTACTTTAGAGACAGTTCGTTGTCTTGGCTGTTGCGGACTTTCTCCAGTAATAGCAATCAATGAAGATATACATGGTTGCATGAGACAAAAAATGGTTCCAGAGATAATCAGGGGATATTGAAATGTCAAAGATTAAACCAGAAGATTTAGATAGAATTTGTGAAAGAGTAAGAAGAACTACTTTTCTTCGTGAAGGAGCAGGTATAGCAAAGATTACTATCCATATGGAAACTTGCGGCATATCTGTAGGTGCGAGAGAAATAATGAGTACTTTGTTAACTGAGATTGAAAAAAGGGATATTAAGGATGTTTTATTAGCTGCATCCGGATGTGCCGGTTTGTGTAGCAAAGAGCCAATGGCAACAGTAGAATTAAAGGGAGAACCACCAGTTAAATATATAGATTTAACACAAGAAAAAATAATCAGAATCCTTAATGAGCATGTACTTGGTGGTAATATCGTTAAAGAATATGCGTTAGCAATAGGTAGCGAGCGAGTATACTGAAATGAAACCGTATAGAATACATGTAATGCTTTGTGCGGGCACAGGATGTGTTTCAAACAAATCGTTTAGAATAAGAGAAGTTTTAGAACAAGAACTGAAAAAGAAGAACTTGCTTAATGAAGTTCTTATTGTTATGACTGGTTGTAACGGGTTCTGTGCAGTGGGACCTATTATGGTTGTTTATCCGGATGGTATATTTTATCAAATGTTACGAGAAGAAGATATACCATATTTAGTAGAAGAACACTTTCTAAAGGGAAGACCAGTCAAGAAATTAATGTATACACCACCGGGTGAAGAATTACCAATCCCGAAGTTGATGGATATTGATTTCTTTAATAAACAGATGTTAATTGCACTTAGAAATCGTGGCTTAATCGATCCTGAAAATATTGATGAATATATTGAAAGGGATGGATATAGAGCACTTGTAAAAGTATTAACTCAGATGACACCAGAAGAAGTGATTGAAGAGATAAAGAAATCATGTCTTCGCGGTAGAGGTGGTGCTGGTTTCCCAACAGGTCTTAAATGGGAATTTTGTAGAAAAGCGAAGGGGAACTCAAAATATGTAATATGCAATGCTGATGAAGGAGACCCTGGCGCATTTATGGATAGAAGTATAATAGAGTCTGACCCGCATGCAGTATTGGAGGGAATGTTAGTAGGTGCTTATGCAATAGGTGCAAATGTAGGATATGTATACATCAGGGATGAGTATCCACTTGCATTAAAAAGGTTACATACAGCAATCGATCAGGCGAGGAGGTATGGATTACTAGGAGAAAATATATTTGATAGTGATTTTTGTTTTGATATTAGAGTGCAAAGAGGTGCAGGCGCTTTTGTATGTGGTGAAGAAACATCTCTCATGGCTTCAATTGAAGGTCTGACCCCTGAACCAAGACAAAGACCTCCGTTTCCTGCTCAATCGGGAATCCAGGGTAAACCTACTAATATTAATAATGTTGAAACTTGGTCTACTGTACCAAGTATAGTTAATCGCGGTGCAGAATGGTTTTCTCAAATTGGAACTGATAAAAGCAAAGGAACGAAGGTTTTTTCTTTAGTTGGAAAAATAAATAACACCGGCTTAGTTGAAGTGCCGATGGGAATAACACTGCGTGAAATAATTTATGATATCGGGAGCGGCATTCCTGATGGAAAAAGATTTAAAGCAGTTCAGACAGGAGGTCCCTCTGGCGGCTGTATTCCAGCAGAACTGATAGACGTTCCAGTTGATTACGAGCGACTAGCAGAAATAGGTTCAATCATGGGTTCCGGCGGAATGATTGTAATGGACGAGGACACCTGTGTAGTTGACATTTCGAAATATTTCTTACAGTTCACGAATGATGAATCCTGTGGAAGATGTAATTCCTGTCGTGAAGGTAGTGAGGCATTACTTGAAATCTTAAATAAAATATCAAATGGTGAAGGCGAGGAGGAAGATATAGAATTTCTTGAAGAATTGGGTAATGCGGTTAAAGACGCTTCTTTATGTGGTCTTGGACAGACACTTCCCAATCCTGTGCTTTCTACGCTGCGACATTTTAAGGATGAATATATTGCTCATATTAAATATAAAAAATGCCCGGCAGTAGTATGTAAAGGGATAATTTCATCCGCATGTCAGCATACCTGTCCAATAGGCCAGGATGTGCCCTGTTATATAGGACTTATTGTTCAGGGAAAATTTGAAGAGGCAATTGAAATAGTTAAAAAAGAAAACCCCCTGCCTTCTATTTGTGGACGAGTCTGTCACCATCCCTGTGAGAGTAAATGTCAATTAGGAGAGGGTGGTGGGGACCCGATTGCCATTCGGTCATTGAAACGTTTCCTTGCTGATTATGAATTGGAGCTAGGGATTAGTATTGAAGAAAAGCCCCAAAAAATAAGAGAAGAACGTATTGCAGTGATTGGCTCCGGCCCGGCAGGTCTTACCTGTGCCTATTATCTTGCTCTGGAAGGGTATAATGTCACTATTTTTGAGCAGTTGCCACTAGCCGGGGGAATGCTTGCCGTAGGTATTCCGGAATATAGATTACCGAAGAAAATACTTCAATTAGAGATTGACAGCATCAAAAAATTAGGAGTAGAGATTAAAACAAATACCGTCATTGGAAAAGATGTTCAGTTTTCTGATCTGAAAAAAGAACATAAGGCGATTTTTATAGCAACTGGTGCTCATAAAGGTTTGAAATTGGGAATTCTCGGTGAAGATTTAGAGGGATTTATTGATGCAGTAGAATTTTTACGTGAAGTAAATCTCGGGAAAAAGGTCAAGATAGGGGAATCAGTGGTTATTATTGGTGGAGGAAACGCAGCTATAGATGCAGCAAGAGTAGCAAAACGTTTTGGAAAGAATGTAAAAATCCTATACAGAAGAACAAGAGCGGAAATGCCCGCCGAGGAAAGCGAAGTAGAAGAAGCTATTCGTGAAGGAGTGGATATACAATTTTTAACTGCGCCTGTCAAAGTTCTTTCAACAAATGGGAGGATGGAAGCACTGGAGTGTATCCGAATGAAACTCGGAGATATTGATGCAAGCGGGAGAAGAAGACCGGTTCCGATAGAGGGATCTGAATATAGAGTCAATTTGGATACCTTAATTCCCGGGATAGGACAGGAACCAGAAATCTCTTTTACAAATGGGAATGGTTTAAAAATTTCAAAATGGAATACTATCGAAGTCGACCCAGAGACACTTTATACAAATGAAGAAGGAATCTTTGCTGGTGGTGATGTAGTAACAGGACCAAAGACTGTAACTGAGGCTATGGCACAAGGGAAGATTGCCGCTCAAATGATACATAAGTATATCCAGGGAGAACCTGTTCTTAGAGAATACAAAGTAACCAAGCCCGCTATATATGTTGAATCGGTGGAACTGACAGATGAGGAAATAGAACAGTTAGAAAGACCTGAAATGCCATCCTTGCCAATTGAAAAACGGAGAAATTTTAAAGAAATAGAACTCGGATTTAGCAGAGAGCGGGCAATTAACGAGGCAAAAAGATGTTTAAGATGTGACCTAGAGCAGGAAGAATGACTCTTGAAAAGATAAAAAAAATACTTCAGGCTGATGTGCTCGTTGGTCATGATGCTTTGCAGACTGAAATAGAAACGGGTTTTGGATGCAACCTTTTGAGCGATGTTTTAGCTTTTGCTAAAGCAAATTCTATTCTTCTCACTGGTATTACAAATGCACAAGCGGTCCGTACTGCAGAGTTGTCTGATATCAAAGCAATCTGTTTTGTTCGAGGAAAAAAACCCAGCGAAGAAACGGTTAAACTGGTAATACAAAATAATATTCCTTTACTGTTAACAATATTACCACTGGTTGAAGCCTGTGGGAAATTATACAATGCCGGACTGCGTGGCTGCTTTGAAACATGATGACTAGAGAAATCACCAAAGTTCAAGAACTAACCTATGAGTTAAAAGTTGGACAGGCAATGACACAAGATATCGTTATAGTTCATCCAAAAGACCGTATTGGTAAATTACGAGAAATTCTCCGCGTTAATCGCATTTCGGGAACACCGATAGTAGAAAATAATAAACTTGTTGGTATTATCAGTATCGAGGATTTCATAAAATGTCTGGCAGAATGATATTATTGACTATCAATGACAAACAAATTGAAGTTGAAAAAGGTTCTACTATTCTTGAAGCAGCTGAAAGTTTGGGCATAAAGATTCCCACTCTATGTTCTCATAAAGCACTTTCACCTTACGGAGCCTGCCGGATTTGTCTGGTAGAGATAAGTCAAAATAACGGACCTTCTTCTATTCAGGCTTCTTGTACTTATCCTACTCTCGACGGACTGTCGGTTCTAACTGATTCCGAGCGAGTAATAAAAACACGAAAGATAATGATAGAATTATTACGGGCTCGGTGTCCGGACTCAGAAGAGATTAAGAATCTTGCCAGAGAATTGGGTGTAGAAAAGACAAGAATTAAACCCAAAAATAAGGATTGTACTCTTTGTGGGCTTTGTGTCAGGATGTGTCAGGAAAGGATGGGAAGAGGGGCAATCAGTTTTTCAGGCCGGGGATCAAATAGAGAAATAACCTCACCATTTGGAACTCCAAGTGATGTATGTCAGACCTGTGGTGCATGTGATTTCATATGCCCAACTGGAAAAATAGATCTTTCTGAGATAAGCAAAAATGTACCAGTACCTATTCCCTTTGAGTATAACGAAGGTTTAAACTCCAGACCGGCAATCTATATTCCCTATCCCCAGGCCATACCCAATAAAGCTACCATTGATGACCGATACTGTGCCCATATGCTTCGTGATGAATGTGAAATATGCAAGGAATTTTGCGAAGCAGAGGCTATTGATTATGAACAAAAAGGAAATACAGTTGATTTACAGGTTGGCTCGGTAATTCTTTCTCCCGGCTACGATATTTTTGATGCCGGACAAAAATTGGAATATGGTTATTTAAATTATCCTAATGTCGTAACTGCTCTTGAATTTGAACGGATATTAAGCGCTTCCGGACCATACCTGGGTGAGGTATTGAGGCCTTCGGACAGGATTGCGCCAAAGAAAATTGCTTTTATACAATGTGTGGGCTCGCGGGATACAGAAACGGATTATTGTTCTTCAATATGTTGTATGTATGCCACGAAAGAAGCGATTATTGCCAAAGAACATGCCCACGAGGAATTGGAATGTCATATTTACTATATAGATCTGCGAGCCTTCGGTAAAGGGTTTGATGCCTATTATGAAAGGGCAAAAGAACTCGGAGTGAAATATATAAGATGTCGTCCCTCATCCATAGAAGAGATATCAGATACAAAAAATCTTAAAATTAATTACATAACTGATGATGATAAGATGTTGACGGAACAATATGATCTGGTGATTTTATCTGTTGGTTTACAACCACCGGAATTTGCCACAAAACTGAATAGCAATTTTGGAATTAAACTTAATGAACATGGTTATTGCTGGACTGATCCTTTCAAACCGGTCGAATCCAACAGAGAAGGCATATTTGTCTGCGGACCGGTTACTGAACCAAAAGATATACCGGAAACAGTAACCCAGGCAAGTGGTGCAGCATCTAAGGTTTTATCACTCCTTTCTGATGTTCGTGGAACTTTAATCAAACCTAAAGAATATCCGCCAGAAAAAGATGTTACCGGACAAATACCGCGTATCGGCGTATTTGTCTGCCATTGCGGGACGAACATTGCAGGTGTGGTAAACATTTCCGAGGTGGTTGAATATGCAAAAACTTTACAGGATGTAGTCTATGTCGAGAATAATTTATATACATGTTCGAATGATACTCAGGAGAAGATAAAACAGTTAATTGAGGAACATAATCTCAACCGGCTAATTGTTGCCTCCTGTACTCCCAGAACACATGAACCTTTATTCCGCAATACAGCCCGCGAAGCAGGACTCAATCCTTACCTGTTTGAAATGGCAAATATTCGGGATCAATGTTCCTGGGTACATATGCATGAACCAGAAAAGGCTACTCAAAAAGCAAAAGATCTGGTGCGGATGGCAGTTGCCAAGTCGCGGTTATTAGAGCCATTACAGAGGAGGAAAGTCGATGTAAATCACAGTGCTCTGGTTATTGGTGGTGGATTGAGTGGTATGACATCGGCGTTAGAGATAGCAGCGCAGGGTTATGAAGTACATCTGGTAGAAAAAGAGAAACAATTAGGCGGAAATCTACAACGCATACATTATCTGTTAAACGGAGAAAGGCCATTAGAACAGTTGAATTCTTTGATCGACCGTATCAAAAGAAATGATAAGATACATCTGTATACCGATACGAAAATATCAAATATAGAGGGGTTCTTTGGTAACTTTAAAACACAAATTAAGACAAATAGCGACAAGAATGAACACGAATTTGAACATGGGATTGTAATTATCGCTACCGGCGCTCAAGAATATACATCGACTGAATATTTCTATGGTCAGGATGAGAAGGTAGTAACACAACTCGACCTGGAAAACAAGTTAGTAAATGGTGATTTTAATGCCAAGACAGTGGTAATGATCCAGTGTGTTGGTTCAAGGGATAATGAAAGACCTTATTGTAGCAGAGTATGCTGTTCTGAGGCTGTCAAAAACGCCTTAAAAATAAAAGAGAGCAGCCCGGAAACAAATATCTTTATTCTCTATCGAGATATAAGAACTTATGGGTTTAGAGAAAGTTATTACCGAAAAGCACGCGAGCTGGGAGTAATTTTTATCCGATATGAAGAGGATAGAAAACCGGAGGTAATAAAACAAGATGGTTCATTTGAGGTATCTTTAGTCGATCCAATCCTTAATATGCCGGTTACTATCAATACCGACCTTTTAGTCCTGTCTGTAGCTACCGTCCCTTATCCAGAAAATAATGATCTGGCTCAAATGTTGAAAATACCACTAAATCAAGATAATTTCTTTCTGGAAGCTCATATGAAACTTCGTCCCATTGATTTCGCTACTGACGGGGTTTTCTTATGCGGTCTTGCCCATTCAGCAAAATCAACTGAAGAGAGTATTATCCAGGCCTGTGGTGCGGCTGCCCGGGCGAGTACCATACTCTCTAAAGATAAAATAGAATTAGAGGCAAATATATCGCAGGTGGTAGATAAAAATTGCGATGGTTGTGCATACTGTATCGATCCTTGCCCATATAATGCCTTAACTTTAATTGAATATATGAGAAATGGAGCCATAAAGAAAACTGTTGAGGCAGATGAAAGTGCCTGTAAAGGATGTGGAGTCTGTCAAGCTACCTGTCCTAAAATGGGCATATTTGTCAGAGGATTTAAATTAGAACAAATATCAGCTATGGTTGAAACAGTGTTAGAGGTTACCTGTAATGAGTAATACGGAAGAAAAATTTGAACCTTTGATTATTGGATTCTGTTGTAACTGGTGTTCATATGCTGGAGCAGATTTAGCTGGAACATCAAGGTTACAGTATCCACCCAATGTTCGTATAATAAGGGTGATGTGCTCTGGGATGGTACATCCTAATCTGATAATTGATGCTTTGACAAAAGGAGCAGATGGAGTGATTATGTGTGGATGCCATCCTGGAGACTGCCATTACCAGGATGGGAATCTAAAAGCAGAAAAACGAGCCGAGGCTATAGAACTTTTACTGGAGGACTTTGGCCTTGAGTCGGAGAGATTCCGTCTGGAATGGGTGTCAGCGGCTGAAGGACCTAAGTTTGCCCAGACTATGACCGAGTTTATAGAAACGATCAGGGAACTGGGGCCGAGTCCTTATAGAACATAGAAAGTTTATTGGATTAAAAAATGGAAAATGCAAAAATAATAGACGACAAGAAATTTATGTGGGATGGTGAAACTTACCCCGGCAAAGAAAAGGCGCAAGAGGTTATTTCTAATTATGAAAAGGAGAGATTTGAAACTCGTTTGATTAAGGAGGGAGATGAGTATTTTGTATTTAGTCGTCGGATTGTCACTGAAATTGTTATTGAGGGGCAACAGCCGTCATAAGAATAAAGTATGAGGTATGAGATAAAAAAATTTTAGAAAAAAATTGAGGAGGTGTAAAGATGGCAGTAAAAGTAGCGGAGGAGTGGTTGAATATCTGCGGTGGATGTGAAGTCACCATTCTGGATATTGGCGAACCACTCTTAGGCCTGCTGGAGAAAATTGAATTTGTCCATATCCCTGTATTGATGGACCACAAATATTTCGGCCAGACAGGAGAGGGAACAGAACTGGAGATCCCCAAGGCGGATGTGGGGATAATAAGTGGTGGAGTGCGGAATGAGAAGGAAAAGCATGTTGCGGAGGCGATGCGTGCGTCATGCGGCACGCTAATCGCCCTTGGGTCGTGTGCCTGCTATGGGGGGATACCAGCGCTGGCAAATATGTTTACACTGGAGGATCTTTATACGAAAGTGTACAAAGAATCCAAGACAACCGAGGCAGCGGAAACCCCATCAGAGAATCTCCCGCCTCTGTTGGACCGGGTATATGGAGTGGACGAGGTTGTACCGATTGATGTTTTTATACCTGGATGCCCTACGAATCCCGCCCTGATCGTGGAAGCTCTGACTTGTCTTCTCGAAGGGAAGCCGTTTGAACTACCGGAGCGGAGCGTGTGCGATGAATGTCCGGTAAAGCGGGAGGAGAAATCGGCAGGAGGCGAGATCAAGAGGCCGCTTGAGACCATACAATTTGAGCAGGACAAACCATGGGAGAACACCCGGTGTTTTATGGAGCAGGGATACCTGTGTCTGGGCCCTGTGACCCGGTCAGGGTGTGGTAAATCAAGTAACGGAGACGAGACAGTACCGAGGTGTATCAAGGGTTACATGCCGTGCCGTGGATGTTTTGGCCCGATCCGCAAGGGAGCGAATCCGCTTGTGGATATGATGGGAGCGTTATCATCAGTGGGACTTGATGCCAAGCAGGTCGTGGATCGGCGAGCACTGCTGAACCGTTATATCGGTGGACAGAATCGGTTGAGACCCCTACCGCAGAGGAAGTAATAATACAGGAGGTAAGTTTAATGGGAAAGATATTAACGATAGCACCGGTAACAAGGATAGAGGGACATGCAAAGATAACGATCCAGCTGGATGACAGCGGGAACGTTGAGGATACCTTTGTCAATGTAGTGGAGTTGAGGGGATTTGAAAAGTTCTGTATAGGCCGTCCTGTTGAGGAATTGCCCAGAATTGTTACGAGTATCTGCGGAGTGTGCCCCTGGTCGCATCATCTTGCCTCGGCCAAGGCGAATGATGCAGTGTATGGAGTGACACCCCCACCAGCGGGCCGCAAACTGCGCGAGCTTTGTAACGCTATCGCTTTTACTGAGGAGCACATCCTGCACTTCTTTTTCCTTGCGGGACCTGACTTTGTGATGGGTCCTGATGCGGACTATGGGGTCAGGAACGTAATAGGTATTGCAGGGGCCAATCCTGAGATCGGAAAGAAGGTGGTCCGGTCAAGGCACCTGGGAACTCAGATGCTTCTTATCGCATCCGGCAAATCAATCCATCCGGTAACGGCTGTGCCCGGAGGATTCAGCAAGCCCCTGACAGAAAAGGAACGGGAGCAGCTCCTGCCGATGGCAAAAGAAATACTCGAGTTTGCCAAGTTTGCCATTAGTTTTGCCAAGGAGAGCCTCTTTCCCAAGTATACCGAGGCGATAGAGAGTATCGGGATTATCAAGACCGGTTTTCTGGGAACAGTGACGGATGATGGGGCTGTAAACATGTATGACGGCAAACTCCGTCTTATGAAGATGAACGGGTCGTATACAGACTTCACATACGAGGAATATGCGGATTACATCGAGGAGAAGGTACTTCCGTGGACATACCTTAAATTCCCGTATGCCAAGAAGTGGGGAGAGGGATTCTCCATGGACATAAATGACCCGAAAGGAATCTACCGGACGAATGCCCTGGCGCGCATCAATGTATGTGATAAAATGGCGACACCGCTTGCCCAGGCGGAATTGGAGGAGTTTCGGGAGAAATTCGGCCGCCCGGCTCAACCCACGCTTCTGTACAACTGGGCGCGGCTCATAGAACTTCTGTACAATGCTGAACTGGCTGTCGACCTGTTGAACGACGCGGATATTACGAGCACTGAAACACGAGTTCCCGTAACACCGCGTGCTGCCAGAGGGATCGGATGTGTTGAAGCCCCTCGAGGGACACTCATCCATGACTATGAGACAGATGATCAAGGCCTTATTACCAACGTGAACCTGATCGTGGGTACAACACACAACAATGCCCCGATAAATATGTCGGTAAAGCAAACCGCAAAGGCCCTTATCAAGGATGGTAACTATGATGAGGCTATTCTGAATAAGGTTGAGATGGCGATCAGGGCTTATGATCCTTGTCTTTCATGTGCCACACATGCCCTTGACGGAACTCTCCCTGTGAAGATTGAAATCAGAGACTCTTCAGGCGAGGTCATTAATACGATAGCAAACTGAAAGGTTGCTATTATTTATTGATCGGGGATTGTGTGGTGTGTAAACTGTATAGATATCCCCTGGGGTAAGATTACCCCGGGGGAATATTTTTAGACGATTATTGAAAGATGCTCGAATGCTGACTTAATTCTGGCTAATACTAAATGGTTCATTTCATAAATAATGTTACGTATTCAGCACAAATCAAGCACATTCATTGCAAGTGTTAGATTGCTTCGCTTACAATGACATGTAATAATTGCGTTACAGTATTTATAAAATATGCACTAAGGAGTAATTCAAGAGAAAAAGCTGATTTCGGTTGGCGCTTGAGAAAGCAAAATCGTGAACCATATCCGGGATTTCCCCTTTCGTTAACAGATTATCGTGGATAAAATTATAAGAATGGTATGAACTAATCAAAATACATTACATCTGGTGGGAGTGAAAATACTGAAATGACTGATCCCTCTATCCCTGAAATGTATACTAAACGTGTGATTGTACTCGGATGCGGCAACATCTTATTCGGTGATGACGGTTTCGGGCCTGAGGTCATAGCACATCTTGAAAGACATTACACTATTCCAGAAAACACATATGTAATGAATGCGGGTATAAGCGCAAGGGAAATACTCTTTCCTATTCTTCTGGATGACCAGAGGCCTGAACTCATCATTATCATTGATGCCGTAGATGCAGGCAGAACTCAGGGGGAGATATTTGAAATCCCTGTGGAAGATATACCTGAAAATAAGATCGACGATTTTTCCATGCATCAACTTCCTACTTCAAATTTATTAAAAGAACTACAGGACTTGTGTAAGGTAGAGGTGGTTATCATTGCTGTTCAGGTAGAAAGCATACCTGAAATGGTTAAACCCGGCCTTTCAAAATCGTTAATTGAAGCTTTACCTGAAACTTGCGAAATGATTATGAAAAACATTATAGCATCAAATGAAAAAAACAAAAATACATGAAGGGGATTTAAAAGTGTATTGAAAAGGAAAAATCAATAGATTTAACCTTACAGAGGAGTGATGAAAAAATATGAGTGTGGTAGGTAAAATACTGTCTAAAACAAATTATTCTCACCAAAAGATGCTATTTCATGAATTATTTCAAGTGTTTTCTCTGCTTCCACAGAGTCAAGAACTTCCAGTGCAAATCCTGTGTGCACCAGGACATAATCGCCTTTATTTACGTTTTCCACAAGTTTCAAGGAAATTTCCATAGAAATACCATCCGATTCAACAATCGCTCTGTCGGACGGAAGAAGTTTAACAACTTTCATCGGTATTGCAAGACACATTCTTTTTCCTTCTTTATTTTAATAACAAATATAAGTATAGATAAGGTGTTGGATGAGCTATTAATCAATTATAACATTTTTCTTGGCTTGATTCAAACTGTTTTTCGCATTATTTCGACTCAAAATGATCTCAACCATACCTAAAATATGTTTTTTTCTGTTCAAATCCTCTAATTAGAGACATCCGTCCATCAGATTGTGTCAGAAGTGGTACGAAAATATGTGAAATATACAAAAATATGACATTATGCTTAGAAGCTATAAATGCAGAGACCATACAGATTTGGTTGAATATCAGTATGTTACAGAACTTTTAAAAACCATTGAATACCTGACCGGCAGTCATGATTTCAATGGTTCGATTCACCTTTGCTCCACCAATAAAAACAAAGACTTAGCTAAATTTGGCTGAGTCTTTTTTTGTTTAGGGTGCAGTTAGGGTGCAGAAAAAATCCTTTTGTAACTATGAATAAATCATACTTATTTTGTGATGATTGTGGAATGCAATTTTTTATTCGTAGGAAAAAAGGGGTAGAAAGGTTTGATAAAATAAAATTGTATAAGTATATTGGAAGAAAATAAAATAGATTTGGATTTTAAAAAAGCTGGTACTCAATACCTTACTTAATTAGATTATAGATAATTATGCATGATTGTAAATATATTTTCGCAGATGGAGTAGTCGCAGATGGTATCTGCGATGGAGCAAAAGTTCTTTCAGCTAGGCAACATGATAAAATTATTGTTGAGCATGGCAAATTGTCTGCATACAATGAATTATGGGGTGAATGGTATCCAGGTGAAGTAGAAAAAATTCAAATGTATCTGAATATTAAGGGTAATAAATTTCTTGAATCTAATGATAGAGATCAGCTCAATTTTTTAAATTTGGCGGAAAAAATTGCTAAACGTAGAAAATCAATTCATAGAGAAATAAGAATACTACTTTTCAATTTATATGCTGCAAGATTACATCTTCATAATCTCTTAGCTTTTTATGCAAAATTAACTTCTGTTATTGGACCCAAGTTGGAGTTTAAAGAAAGTCCTATTTATGCCATAAGTACACCCAATCCATATATTTATTTTGATTCATATTTGTCTTCGTTGAAATCATTTTCTGATTCCTGCCGTTTTTTAGCATGGAAAGTTTTAGAAAGAAAAGATAGTGTACCACGTAATATGAATAGACTTCTTAAAATGGGCATTCCAAAAGAACTTTATAATTGTATTTTACCTTATTATGAATATGTTGTTACTAATTTTACTCGGTATAGAGATACCTCGATACATTATGCCCCTCCAGGTGCACATATGAGTCCTTATCTTATATGGTCAAACGATGTCATCCACGCACAAGTTTGGTTACCAATTAATCCCGAAGCAAGATCTTTGAAAAATTTTCGTTATGCACAAAAAGACGCATTTAAATATGCTAGAATGATGTTTGAACAAACATATAATTTTTGTGATGACTTTTTTATGATACTAAACAAGCTACATCTAGCAAAGTTTAGAGAAAAACGTAAGCTTAAAAAAAGAAAGTAGTTCCAATATTAAAATATTTTTTAATAATTGTTCTCACAATTCCATTTATTATTTATTTATCATATTATTATTTTGAATGTTATAATATAAAAATGAAAATTCCTCAATATTACAAAGAGAGTTCCAAAGACCCAAATTGTAGTATTATTTGTTTAAAAATGGCATTGGGTGCATACAATGTTAAAAAATCTCTAAAAGAAATGTATTCCCTTGTAGAATCATTCCCATCTTGTAGAGTATTACCATGGGGATTGTGTATTGGAGCTTCAAAAGTAGATTTGTATGCAACATTTATTTCAAAAGATCCAAAAATACTGAATAATTATGCTTTTGAACACATAAGGAATAAAGAAGGAATTTCAAAAAGTAAGCTTAATCAGATAATAAAATTTCAATTGCAAACTTGTGAAAAATCAAAATATATTAAAATTTTAGAATGGTTTGATGATATCGAATATTTACTTCCACGAATAGTAAATTATGATAAAGGTGTTGTCATACCATCTTTGCGTTGGTGGTCAGGAGAAGCAGGGCATGCTATAGTTATTACAAAATTTAATGACAAAGAAGTTTCTTATAATAATCCAAATAATTCTGATCTTGATAAATCTTTTGAGAAAGAAAGTAACATTTATAATCCTATGAGTAAAAAAGATTTTATGAAAAGGTGGTTAGATAAAGAATTTGGATGTCAGCTTCTCATAATATCAGATAATGATCTGAAATTAAAGGTGGATTAATAGCTCATATTAAAAAATTGAATCTGAATAGTTCGCAAAACGTTTCCTTTGCTCCATCTCTCAACAACGGCTGGATGACTAACTAAACAAGTAGTCGAAAGAGTGGGGACAGATCAATGGTGAATCTTTTAGATAACAATGGGAAATCCCGTATAAGTATGTCGACAGGGGAAATTGCGAGTGTGACGGGTATGATTATTAATGGCGAGAGCGAGAATGCTCTCTGGTCTGCACCCTCAAAAAGGAGACTTACATGGGAATCAAAAAAAACCGAATAAAAGTAGCTTCATATACACTTTTTGCAATGGCTGGTGTACTTATTATTGATTTGCTTAGGTCTTTATTAATTTATTTAGGGTATTGGAGTACACAAAGACCTCATGACCATTTAGTTGGAAATCCTTTTGCTGAAATCATTATCATAATAGCCATTATTGGTATAGGTGTTATAATTAAGAAATATCAAGAACAAGAATGACCTTTCCTCGAAACTGGTCTATTTATTACGTTAGTCTTGGATTAAAAAATTAAAGGTTTTATTTTCAATTCGGTGCCATGACTAACTCAACAAGTGGTCCAAACATCGGGAGCAGGTCATATTTCATTTTCGGATCTGTAGTTTAAAAGTTCGCAAAACGTTCCCTTTGCTCCACCATGAAATAGCACTGGTATATTCAAGATGTGATTTTTATATCATACTAAAATCTCTTCGTATAGAAATGGCAGTAAGGCTGTTGGCCTGTTTTTCTGTAATAGTCCTGATGATATTCTTCCGCCTCCCAGAATTCGGCTGCCGAGGAAAGCTCAGTTGCCACTGGGCAGCCGTTTTCTTTCAATAGTCTAATTAGTCGTTCAGCTGTTTGCTTTTGCTCATTGTTTTTATAAAAAATTACTGATCGATATTGAGTTCCTATATCCTGCCCCTGGCGGTTTTTCTGGGTCGGATCATGAATTTCAAAAAACAACCCGGCTAATTTTTCAAATGTTGTTTTCCTGGGATCGAACACGACTTCAATAGTTTCAGCATGTCCGGTTATTCCGGTGCAGACTTCTTTATATGTTGGATTTTCCTTATGCCCTCCCATATACCCTACACGCGTTGTGATAACACCATCTTCTTTTTGAAAGAAGTGCTCCACTCCCCAGAAACATCCACCTCCGAAATAGGCTTTCTGAGTTTCTTTATCTTTATTGACTGGTATAAAATTCAACGATATAGAATTAACACAATGGCGAACGTTTTTTTCGGTATATCCCTCACCAGTAAAAACATGACCTAAATGAGCGCCACAGGTACTGCATGTAATCTCAGTTCGAATGCCGTCTGTATCCGGTAAATGGTTAACTGCTCCCGGTATCTCATTGTCAAAGCTTGGCCAGCCACAGTGAGAATCAAATTTATCTTCAGAAAGATAGAGCGGAGTATTGCATTGCTTACAGATATACGTTCCATTTTCTTTATTGTTATAATACTTACCCGAAAAAGGTTGTTCGGTGCCTTTATAGATGATAATTCGTTCTTCTTCGGAAGTTAACTTATTATAGTTCATTGCTCTCTCCTGTAATACAACTGATATAGCAGGAATGAAAAAAAATATTATTATACAACCTATAGTTAAACGTTTCATTATTTCCACCTCAAATTTGTTTATATATACGAATAACGACTTACATTGTTCCAATAAAATTCATCTGGAAAAAATCGTAATATGTATCATTCTTATTGAAAACAAGTAAAAAATATTAATAATTGTAGTATTAAAGGAAAATTGTAGAAATAATCGATTGATTTTAAAACAAAATAACAGTTATTATTCAGTGTTAAATCATCATAATATAGATCAAAACTCAAATTGGAAATTTGCATGTTTAATCTCGGATGATATACAAAATTTTAAAGAGGAAGAATATGAAAGAAAAAGACCTGAGACAATTACACCGTTCAATTGGTATCATTCTCGCCTTTTTTATAGTTTTACAATCTTTAAGTGGTTTAATGCTGAATATTGAAAATATGTTTGATAAATACTGGGGAATATTTCATGTGATTCATTATCATTTCAACCAGATCGGCGGAATTTACAGGACTATTATTGGTCTGGGGCTTGTGTGGATGTGTTTCTCAGGTATAATGATATATATTAAAATACGAGAACGCAAAATAAGCAACTGATTTAGCAGATAATATCAGACGTTAAAGGCAAATCAATGTAAAGGTAATTCGTTTACTCAAGTGTAGGCGTTATACTTACTATTCTTTATTCTTATGTGTAGTTTAAAAGTTCGTAAAAAGTTCACTTTGCTCCACCATGTAGAATATCCTATGATATAATATAACCTTACAATAATAATATTATTTGTGCTTGACTTCAATAATTATACTTGCATTACTTACATATACTGCTAATATATTATTTTAAATTATGTAAATATGCATACGTATTAAAATATGGATATTAAAATGACATTCATAAAATGGGATGACACTCTGAGTATAAAAATTAATGAGATTGACAACCAACACAAAAGTATCTTTGAATTGGCAAACAATCTTCACATCAATTTAAAATCAGGCAGAGGAAATATCATTATAAAGAGGATATTAAAATCACTTTATGAATATGCTGAAACTCATTTTAATACTGAAGAAAAGTGGATGGAAAAGTATAATTATCCTGATTTTGAGAAGCACAAACAGGAGCATAAAACATTTTTTTCAGAAATATATAATTTTGAAAGAAAATATGAAGAAGGAGCACCCTTACTAGCTCGAAATATACTATTATATCTTAGCGACTGGTTCAGAAAACACATCGTCGAAAACGACAAAAAGTTCGGCAAATTTCTTGAAGAAAAAAATATAAAATTAAATAACCTATAAGAAAAAATCCTCTTAACTAATCAAAAGCCTTAATTAATTCTTTTAACATTAAGTCTAATGGTTCAAAAAATGTTTCCTTTACTCTGACATTAAAAACATTGACTTAGCCGAATAGTGAACCCAAATTAATATATAAATAGAAAATCTATCGTTTATTAAAACATAACTTAATAGTATGGAAGGATAAAATTATTCTGAAGGTGATATATGACAATAAACGCAATACTATTTGGCGCTTCAGGAATGATTGGAAAAGGCGTATTATTGGAATGCCTCGAGCATCCGAATGTCAGTAAAATACTGGCTATTGGCAGAAGAAGCTGTGGAGTTAAGCATCCAAAATTAAATGAGATCATTCACACTGACTTTTTAAGCTACTCCACCATTGAAGAAAAACTTTCGGATTTTAACGCTTGCTTCTTCTGTCTTGGTGTTCCATCCTCTGGTATGACAGAACAGGATTATCATCTCATCACCCATGATTATGTCGTAAAAGCTGCTGAAGTTCTTTCTGTAAAAAACAAGGATATGACTTTTTGTTTTATATCAGGAGCAGGTACTGATGAAAAAGGAAAAAGCCGTATGATGTGGGCAAGAGTGAAAGGTAAAGCCGAAAACTCGCTAAAATTGCTTCCCTTCAAAAATCTCTACCTTTTCCGTCCTGCGTTTGTTCACCCTAAAAAGGAAATTAAACCATCATACAGTTTTTATAAGATAATGGTACCATTCTACCCTCTTTTAAGGTTTTTATTCCCCAAATATGTTTCAAATACCGTGGAAGTAGGTCAGGCCATGATCAATGCTGTGGTGTATGGGGTGGACAGACAGGTTTTAGAGAGCAAAGACATTATTCAATTGGCAAAACGTGGAATTGAATTCAAAGATAGGATATAAATCGGAGTACTTGATTTGGAATTGAATTCAATAGAACTAGTTTAATGGTTCGAAAAATCTTCACTACGCTCCACCATGAAAAAAAGGACTTTGCCGATTATGGTTTAGTCTTTTTTTGTTTTGGGTGCGGTTAGGATGCAGATTTTTGAGGTGGTTAAACAAGATAAATATCTGGTTATCATTCATAACCATAATGAAAAATATTTTTATTACATGTAATTTAACTTTCTTTGTTTTTAAATTGTTTTAAAGTATTTGACAATCATTGATTTTATATATAGTATTGATATAATCGAGTTATCATAAATCTCAAATTGAATAATAAAGCATGATTATTAAGTTAATTAATAGTTAGCCTTAAGGGATTTAAATGATTGTCGACAAGATTAATGAACAATTGAGATTCTTTAATTCCAAGTTTGAGAATATTAAGTGGGTTTTAGGTACACATATCTCATATGCAGTATTGATATCAAGACCTGACATAATTGAGTTTTCAAAACTCCCAAATGACTTATTCATCGATAATGTAAGAGTGAATACCTCTGATGTTTTTGGGGCAACTTTACCTCCAAATGATCGGCAAATCATTGTTAATGAGACTCTTGCTTCAGCGAGAAGGATACTACTTGCTGATTCGTTTGACCAACTTGTTGAATCTTTCTGCAGAAGCTATGCGATATTGACGAATAATGACCATTTGGATCCATACCAAACAAATGACAATATATATTTTGTCGGAAGTAAATTATATAAGGGGACTAAAGAAGCGACATATTTTGATGATAAGGAAAAGGCCTTTATAAAGGAAGTTATAAATCCAATTCGGAATGCCATAAGGCACAATAATGCAATATTGCCACCTCCCAATGATATTGATTTTAGTGGAGAACTATTTGATAATAAAATAGAAATTAGAATTAAGGTTGGAAATATGATTAAAGCGGATTTGAATATATGTAATCACGTATTCAACATCATTCGGAAAATTGGGAATAATGCTTTTTCCAAAATAATTATAGCGGCAAAGAAACTTGAAGCGGAGGCATAACAAATCGTTGCACCTGAAATTTTTAAACTACGCTCCCCAATGCAGGTGAACTCAGTCGTTAAACGCCATAACTATAAAAAGTAAATTATGTTCATCTTATTAAAAGGAATCATTTCTGCCCTACTAATTCTCCTTCCTGCTTCTTTAATATGGCGTGATTGGAAGTTTCATGACAGAAGGACCAAAGAACATCATAAATTTACAAGAGTTATCTTAGTATTATCAATAGTTTGTAGCCTATTTGCAATATTCTTTGTTTGGTATGAATCACTTCAGTATATGAGAAACCAAGAAAAGATCAATGAGCTAATAGAAGGTAAAAATGAACTAATAATTAAGAATGATGATTTGCTTAATAAAATTGATATATATGAAACAGAATTAGAAAGTGTCAACAAGAAAGCAAATTACTTAAAATTTAAAGAAATAATTGGTATTCGTCCAAATGGTATTGAGGTTGATATCACTGGTAAAAGAGGAGGTCCCAGTACAGGAAGGAGTGCTGGTTCTGTAATTCATGCTTCGTTAAATAAAGCATTTAATGCTATGAATACGAGAGATAATAAGACTGCTAAAAATGAATTTAGTAAAATAATATCGGAATTACCTGATTGGCCATATTCATATTTCTATCTTGGAATTCACGAAAATGACATTGATAATATCCGTAAAGCTTTAGAAATATTAACTAAAATTAGAAATGTTGGTATTATTGAACCAGAAGCTCAACTATTCGAAGCAATGAGTCTCACTTTTTTAAATCAATACCAAACCTGCAAATCTAAAATAAACGAACTAAAAAGTTTAAATGCTCAGTTAGAGGATATACCACTTGTAATAATTAGTAAAAATAGTCCAGATAGTATTAAAACTGAATTTCGAATAATTGCTAACAAACTTAATATGAGCCTTCAATTCAGATAATGATGTTAATATATACAGGTCTTAGCGTTTTACCACGGTTTGCAGGCGACCGAAGGGCTCCTTGCGAATCCGAACGCATTGAGTCCCGCAATAGTGTTTGTGAAAGTCCGATTAAAATCTGAAGTCTTATGGTTCGCAAATCGTTCTCTTTGCTCCACCATGAAAAAAAGGATTTAGCCGATTATGGTTAAGTCTTTTTTTGTTCAGGGTGTGTATGGGGTACGGTATACAGTTAGCGAAATGCAATGCATTTGGGAGGATGAAACAAATGGCAGGCATCTTGTTACCACGACCTTATTTCATTTTTCGTCTTCCAGTATAGGTGCGCCAAACTTCCTTTCTAGTATGAGAGCGTAAAACAAAATGTATACCTGAGTAGAAAACAAAGCGAAGAAAAAGCCCGTGATTGGCCAGATTAGACCCACAATTTGTTTCCAGAAGCATAAAAATAAAATTACTATCGGTATCACCCTTGAGTCATGCCGGAGACGCTGGTACAGAGTAGTTCCTTCAATTCTCTTATCTATCCACCTCTTTTCATAAATGCACAATGGAACACACAATAATGTGCCAAAGATAATACTTTTTCCTATTATCTGCATGTTTCCATGAGCTGTCCAGAGAAATAGCAATGTAATAAATAAAAACCATCCTGAAGAATATGCTTTTTTTGTTCTGAATTTCGTCTTTCTGTTAAGTCCGGTTTTAAAACTTAATAAAAAAAACACAATCAATCCTAAAACAATAATATTACGCAACCACATAACTTATCCCCCGTTGTTTCGTATATCTAAGACCGGATTATGCTTATCAGTTAATACTCGAAACTGAGTTCATGTATAATTCTTGTCCTGGTGAATCTCTTAATATCCTATTGTTAATTTATCTGGATAATAGTAAAAGTCAAGATTAAGTTAATGCGGGATAATATTGGAAATTTCCAGGATGGCTCTGGAATACAGAAAAAGGTTGTGTATATCGGGCTCATACAAGCTTCGATATATCTACGCAGTATATCGGTGAAATAGAAAGATATCAAAGGTTTGCGAGGGAGTGGATAAATTTAATGGTATGTGAATCACCTGTTGAATTTCGAGCTTAAATCTTTAATTTCATTGATTAATGCAACTCTAAATATTATCATAAAAAATCAGGCAACATCACCCTTGATGATGTTTACACAGGGAAAAGAAAAGCAATACATAGAGAATAAAGAATTGGAACAACGCAGAACAAACAGTTCGAAACAGCCGAAAGTTATGTTATTTTTACATAAATTTAAACATTTAATATGATAACCATTACATAAGGAGGAGGTATTTTATGCGGTCATTATCCGCAGCTTTTTCAATTATTATGATTGGCGCCATGGTTCTGGTAGTTTCCGGTGCAAATGCCGAACAGAAGGGTACACCGTATTGCGGGCGCACCAATCCTTCAAGGTATCGAGAGGTCGATTACGGTGGGGGAAACATATATGAGATGACACTGCTTGAGTCAAAAACGGTGGGTACGAACATCCTCTATATAAAACGAGGAATCATTCCGGCACGGGCGGGGATTGGTGTGCACACGCATAAGGAAATGGAAGAAATGTATTTCGTTTTTAACGCTCCGGCTGAATTTACCGTTGACGGGCATACATCGCTGCTTCCCGCCAATACATGCGTTCTATGTCCACTGGGTTCGAGCCATGCTCTTTACAATAACTCTGACAAAACACTCGAATTCTTAACCATAGCGGTTACAAAAGTCAAAGATAAAGGTGATGAAAATATAAAATACGGTGAGGTTCCAAAAAGAGCGAAACTGGAAACACCCACCGTATTTCGCTGGGCAAATTTTGACCGCAGTCTCACAAAGCTTGTCGGTCCGGCACACATAGGTAAAGGAAAAATACTAAACCGCAGACCATGGCTGGACGGGAATTTTGAAACAAACTGGGTGAGAGTCGGCCATTGCATACTCCCCCCGGACACTTCCATCGGTTACCACCAGCACAAAGGTATGGAAGAGGTGTATTATGTTATGAAAGGCACCGGAAGAATGACGGTTAATGATCACACATGGGATGTTATGCCGGGTGATGCAACTCCCTGTTCGATACATGATTCCCACGGGATTTATAACAACTCTGATGAAGACCTTGAGATTTTTGTACTCATGGTTTCGATGGAAAAGGATAAGTTAGACTCAAAAAACTGGGGTGACGATCTTTCAAATCGTTAGAAATTTGATAGTTAAAAATTTTTCATGCAAAGATATCCATCTTTTCATCCCATGTTCGCTTATGGTACATTAACCTAACCGCAATGTTTATACCAACTGGTGTGTTAGTCGACCAACCGTTGTTACATCGTGTCTCCGGATCAACCCACTTCCTCGTTTGCCCGCTCCAGCAGAGCACGGATGTAGCCGAGTTGGAAAGCTTTGCCCACCATCCAGCCGCCGATTGTTCCCGGAGGATGGTGATCATCGATAATGAGGCAGTCGTTGTTAGCTATCCTCAATTCCTTCATCACAAGGTACATATCCATGTAGCCGTCGTCAATCCATGCTTCGCGGAAATATGGATTTGTGCGACTGAGTGGCATTTCCACATTCCGGACATGAATTTTGAAGAGCTTATTCCGCTCGCCAAAGTAGCGTATGGTTTCCAGCACGTTTTTACCCATCCTGTCTCCGCCCTCGAGCCAGCAACCGACACAGAGGCACAGCCCCACATTGGGGCTGTCGGCTATTTCCATCGCCCGACGGTAACCCTCAAAGCTGGAGAAAATGCAGCGCGGTACGCCGCCGAGCATCGGAAGTGGAGGATCGTCGGGATGTATGCCGATCCTGACATCACACTCCTCAGCAACCGGTGCCACTTTCCGTATGAAATACTCGTAGTTGTCCCAGATTTCCTTCTCGCTGTATACCCTTCCGTGTATAGGTTTGTCGGGGATACGCTGTTTGCCCTTATATTGCCGGGCGCCACCGTTCTTCGCCTGTTCCCAACTGAATGTAACAGCCCCGATCCCGCCGCGGATGGGCTCTGGTTTGGTATGCCATACCGAATCCGCCATGTGGGCGTAGGTAGTATACTTGATACCCGCCTTTTTCAGATTCCGCAAGTACTGGATGTATTCCGCCACTTTCTCGTCACGATTCGGGAAATTCAATGTGATAGCATCCACATTGTGGAGGCTCTGGTTGCCGAGACGCCAGATTTTAATGCCATACTTGCCGAATCGATTTTTAAGAGCGATATAGTTTTCGGCGGTGGCTTCGCGGACCCCTGGTATGCAAACCCACTCGATGCCGAATTGACGGGCGTACATAAGTCGCTCATGGTCTGCATTCGCGGGGAACTGTCCCAAACCCACCTTCAGATTCGAAGGATTGGGCTTCATGTGGGAGACATAGTCTCCCGCGTACGGCGGGCCCGGCAAGTCTTTCGTCTGCGCCCGCGCCGGGGCGGAGCTGTTTACGAAAGCACCCATCCCAGCGACACCTGAGAGCGCCATTTTACCGAAAGTACGTCGGGTGCAGTGTATATTGCCTTGTCCCTCGATGTGTTTAGCGGGTGTCATTTTGTAGTATCCTTTCTCATGTAACATATTGTGGTATATGCAGTAACAATTATTCACCAACGGTTGGTAAATGCTTTGAAATTTTTAGAAAGTTCATTTTATAAAGAAAGTACTCATGAGAGGTCGACAACACAATCGTATGCCGGTTTCTAATTTTAATAGGTATTATAAAATACATTATTTGTTGTCGAAAAAAAATAAAGTTTAAACCCTGTACTTACATCATCGGATAATTTGTATACTAATATTGTATGATTTTCAAAAAATTTATATCTTGCAGCCAATTTTTATAAATACTTTTAAAAACTATTACTTTACCATCCAAGGTATATTTTAACGAAGGTTGAGGTTGTTTTGTGTTCCTCGAATTTACGATAATCCTCATCGTATTTCAACTGGTCGACCGTGAAACCGCATGCCCCCCAGACATTATAACCCAGATAGTCTGTTCTGTTTTGGAACTGCAAAATATAGGTTTTCCACATGTAATCGTTATGGGACTGAACTAAATCCCTATACTGAAAGTTAAAACCAGGAACACCCTGCATTCCAAGAGTTATATCTGTTCGTGATGAAATCATATATTTTATCATAACAAGCGGTATACGCATAAAATAATGATCCAGCGGCTGAACGGATTCCGAACGTGCTTTCTTATAGAAACGGAATTTAACACCCGGTGAGAATGTCCAGTTACCCCATCTTTTTGTGTAAACTATCTTGCTGACTATAGCCATGATATCTATAACATCATGTGGCTGGTAAGTCCTGTCATACATAGTGCCTTCAACCTGCTCATTTCTCTCAAATTTTACATGATTTTCCAGTGTAACAGAAGGAATAGCCCTGATTGCAGAATCCAAATACAGACGATTTACCCGTGAATTTTTATATTCGAGTTCATCGTAATACAGTTCACGTGTATAAAATTGACTCAACTTGGAACCAGTCCTGATATAACTAAACATAGCTTGTTCTGCCTGTTCTGTTTTGACCTGTATATATGAATCACGGATATTGTCATGTATATCCTCATATCTGTATTCAGCATACAGCTTTCCGATATCAAATACATCATAATTCAACTGAAGCTTGAAATAATTTTCATTTGTCCTGTTAGCTAAACCGACACCTTTCGAGCGCAGGGACCCGAGAAATATACCAACGTTTTTTATGGGTGAATATCTTCCGAAAATGTGATGTCCCTGGCGGTCAAAATCATAAGGTGTATCCATTTTCATATCATCTTCCCGGAAATCCGGTATTGTATTATTATTATAATCATTACCGAATACAAACTGGTCAGGATCCACATCAAACATTAAAAACGGTTCATCATAATCGGGGGTATAGTTGTTGTTTTTATTATTATCAGGAATACCGTCATGATCTTCATCATTCCCGGGGAAAACACCATCCGGGTCATCAGAAAAAAATGTACTGTTCACATGAAAGTAATGCGGTGAACGTTGAATAATCATCGTATCCGGATACATATCATTGTCGTCATTATCCTCTATAAGCGGGAATCTTACTGTATTATTACGAACATTGAAAACACCACCCCGCCATTCTCTGTCTGGAAACGGATAATAATAATCCAGGTAAGGTCGGTAGAATTTACCCATTTTGAATATCTCTCCGGCAAATCCAATTTTATCCCAGTCTTTCTGTGTTTTTAGATAGTAACTATGATCAATCTGTGACCAACGGTGCCCTGTGCGATCAGCCTGACCTTCAGTAACATCTGTCGGAAAACCTTGACCGGGAGTGCCATCCGGGAACATATAGTGTCTTGAGTTGGCAACAATCTCACCCTGTATCCTGAAACCCCGGTAATTAAAATCGGCGTCAAATCCGTAATTGATAGATGCTACCTGAAAACCAAAATCTACCTTAACAGTGCGAACATTTGAACCATCCTTAACATTGCCATCAGCCTGTGCCGCGGTTCTCCAGTAGGATGAGTTATACCAACCTACATTTTTCCCTTCTCGGTCATGACCACCGGCTGTTTCCCTTGTGTGTATCATCGATGTTTGAATCCTATAGTCGTTAGCGACAGTAATTACTGCCTCGACACGATTAAGTTTCTCTGTTAAACTGGCAAGATCAAACAGGTAGACTATACTCTGATTCCCGTTTGCCTGATGGGATTTTGTGGAGCGATCAAGTAATTGGTAATATTGATTCATAAGGTTTAAATCAACGTTCTTTTCAACATTCTTTGAATTGACTCCCCGCATATGCTCCATGAAATAAAAATAATCGCCGTATTTAGGTATTTCTCCTTCAATACTAAGAAAATCTTGACTGGGTCTTCCACGCTGTGCCGAGCTCCCTTGTACAATATATCCCTTTTCACTAACACTTGTTATAGCTGTTACCCTGTCACGTGTTACATCATCAAGAATAACCGTTGGTATAATATCATCACGATATTTGCCATTAACCTTGAGTCTTACCCCATAGATAATCGGACCGCCTTCTTGATCCTCTGGAGAATCATCAAGAAAACGCACAGCACAGGTAACAGGTGTAGGAGTAAAAGTACTCATGGAACCTCTTCAGGTATCTCCCCCCTCACGGTTTCCCTGAACACCATATATGTTTGCATATGATGCGCCCAGGGTCAAAACACCAAACTTCCTGTGGAAAGTTCCACCTTTTAATACCACACCACCATTTTTGTAATGATTACTTTCCCTACTGCGATAAATACCAGTAACAATTTTAAATGAATTATTGGTACTCTGAAAATCTATTGAAGTTCCATTTATGTTAGGAAGGCTCAATGTAAGCGGGGTAAACTTGGTTCTAAGAAAACCAGCTCCAACAACTGATGCTGCCCAGTCGTCGGTAGACTCTCTTGCCATCCACACACCGTCAACTTCATCTAATGCGACAGAGTTAATATAGTTTCTCGGCCATTCTATAGTTGAAGTACCATTTCCATACTGTGTTTCTCTCCATATTGTTGCGTTATGGCTTATCTTTGCGATTCTATCACCGAATTCATTATACGACCATCTTCTCCTGTTCTCTTCTATAATATTGTAAGCATCAAAGTCACGGAAAGCATAGTTCTCATAACGATCCTCCATTTCATAAAACTCATATCCCCACTTCTTGTAAAGATCTTGATATCTTCCAAAATCACCTAAAAACGTCTGATTTTCCGCGTGTTTTGTTGCTGTGCCGAGGGCATGCAGGCGTTCCTCTGTCGACATTGCAAGCCACTCATCTTCAGTCAACTTTCTTAATTCATATATGTTTTGAGCTCTTAAAACAACACTATAAAACATTAATACCAAAACAAGAAAAAATCCACAGGCAAACCGTTTCATACTATCATTCTCTGGAAAGGGATAATATTACTGAGTTGTTCATTTCATAAATAATGTTACGTATTCAGCTCAAATCAAGCACATTCATTGCAAGTGTGAGATTACTTCGCTCACAATGATATGTAATAATTGCATTACAGTATTTATGAAACTACACACTAAGCTATATAAAATGATATTAGTAATACTGACATTATTCCCAAGCAAATAAATATGAAAACACTTTGCATTTTCATTCAGAATAATCAAACATTATTTGAAAATTTATTGGGCAGTTGAGAAGAAATCCATCCTCTGTTGAGCTATACTACCCTCCTGTGTAAGTGCAAAAACAACCATGTTAACACCCATTTTGAGCTGCGGTTCGTTATTTGAAAGATCTTTCCATTTTATCGCATACCCCTTGTCTGAATAAATTGCCACAAGTCTCTCGTTAAGCCATATGCCCTCAAGATAATGAACAGCCGGGGTTGGCCTGGTTCTTGCGCTAGCTTGTATATAGTTGAGAGCTACTTCAGAGCCCTGTGGGGGACCATCATCGAAATCGAAAAAAGAGTGGTACAGGGGATGATCATTCGGGATGGGTAAAAACTTAGCGTCAGCACCAAGCGAATCACGTAATATTTTCCTTAAGGCAGCTTCTGCCTGTCCATACTCTTGTTCTGGAGTGCCATTATCTAAAACTGCAAAACCACCGCTCCTTAAATAATCTCCAAAATTTTTCTTTTCAATTTCAGTTATCTCAAACGATTGATCAATGACAATATACACAAAAGGTGTTTCAAATATCTTTCTTGAATCAAGAAACAGATGAGTATCAACCTTGGCATTGATATTAGTATAACGGTTAACTGCTTCTACAAGGTTGATAACCGCACGTTTCAAGTTGTCCGGCGGCCTCAACTGAGTACCCCAGGCTGTGGCAATATAAACAAACCCGCTGATCTCCTGCTTATTTGTCGGATCTTGAATAATCATCGCCTTGAATTGACCGGTATCAAGGTCATCGAGAGAAATCATTT
>JBHPFF010000020.1:0-32517 GCA_042572165.1 Candidatus Latescibacterota bacterium
CCGCCTCATGTTCATCGAGGATCCTGTTATACAAGAAAATATGGCTGGTTTGAAATGGATCCAGGATCACACGAATGTTCCGCTGGCAATAGGCGAAAGCAACTATACCAAGTTCGGGAATTTCAGGGATATTATTTTCAGGCACCTTGCCAATTACGTGCGCCCTGATGTGATTCATGCGGGTGGTATTTCGGAATGTAAAAAGATCGGTGCTATGGCAGAGGCTAATTTCATCGATGTTGCACTCCATGTTGCCCCAAGTCCGGTAAGCAACCTTGCTTCAACACATATTGCCGCCTGCACCCCAAACTGTGTTCTCCAGGAAAATACCGGACGTCCCGGACGGAGATCGCAATGGATGGTTGATATGTTTTATGGTGACGATATCACAATTAAGGATGGTTATGCCGCTCTGCCGGAAAAATCCGGTCTCGGGTGCGACCTGGATGAAAACATAGCAAAGAATCATCCTTATGAACCGGGAAACCTGCCGCACAATGTTTATGAAGATGGTTCGGTTAGTGACTGGTAATCATTCAGTTATTCTGTTCCAGATATATTTTGGTACTGTCAAAAATAGTATGAAAAAAATGAAAAAGCTGTGGAAATAACGTAACCATTTAAAAATCTTTGATTTTACAACAGTTACTTGGAAAAACGTTGCGCTTCGCGGCTCTTCGTGTTACGTTTTCCCTCATTTCCACAGCTTCCACAACTATGGATGTAAAGATTTGTTATTATATTACTTAAAGTGCCCTTCCAGGTGATTTTGGGAGCAATTGAGCAAGAGGGAGAACATCGAAATTCTGCTAACTTATAAAAATTCAAATCTTTAAGTAGCAAATAGTGTAAAACTTTTGACAGAACCATATTCCAATAAGGGAGTAATTTATGAAAAGGCGTGATTTTATTAAAAGTTCAGTGGCGGGAGGCGCTATTCTCGGTGATGGCATGGTCAGGGTAAAACCGGCTTCTGCTCAGTTTCAGGGTAATGAGAACGGAAAATACGATATACTTTTAAAAGGCGGTCATGTCATTGATCCTGCAAACAACATAAACAGTATAAGGGATGTTGCCGTTGCAAATGGGAAAATCGCACGTGTAGATAACAATATCCCGGCTGCAGAGGCAAAAAAAGTTGTTGACGTTTCCGGATATTATATCACACCCGGCCTGGTTGATATTCACACTCATTATTATTACACATTAAGTGCCTCGTGGATAAATCCTGATCACCACAGCTTTAATTCATGTGTTACGACCTTGGTTGATTCCGGTACCTCCGGCGCAGAAACTTTTGGGGATTTTAAAGAAAAAGTCATTGACAGATCACGGGTGAGAACCCTGGTTTTTCTCAATATTTCAAAAACAGGCATGGTAGGTAATAATAATCCCGCTATGTTTGATACCAGGCTTGCAGCGGAAACGGCTTTAAAATACCCGGATATCATAGTCGGTTTTAAAAGTGTCAGATACTCCTGGTGGGAGCGTAATGATCTCGGTCTTCTACAGACACCTCCCTGGGCTTCTGTTGAGGCTGCGGTTGAGGCAGGAAGGCGGGCGGGAGTGCCTGCCATGTTTCACACAGATCCTGAACCCGCACACGGAGACTGGCCCGGAACTCCGGTTCGGACGTTCCTGTTAGAGAAAGCGCGGCCGGGAGATATTTATACGCATTGTTTCCGCCGGATGCACCCGGTTATACTTGATGACGGCCGTTTGAATCCTGCTTTTCCACAGGCACAGAAACGCGGTGTGATTTTCGATGTGGGCCATGGTTCAAACAGTTTTGTGTGGAGGAACGGTGTTACTGCAATAAAAAAGGGATTTTTTCCCAACAGCATTAGTACCGATATCCATGGAAATAATGTAAACGATCCTGTTATTAATATGCCGTTTGTCATGTCGAAATTTCTGAATATCGGGATGTCGCTTGAGAATGTCATACGATGTTCAACCGTAAACCCTGCCCGTGCTATCAAACGCCCCGAACTGGGAACATTAAGTGTTGGTTCACAGGCGGATATTGCTGTAATTGAAATGGTTAGAGGGGAATTCTCATTTATTGATATCAGAATTGATTATGATCCGGAGGGTACCGGCGGGAGAATCCACGGTGACAGAAAACTGCAGCCGGTTATGACTTTATTCGGCGGGAACATTGTTTTCGATCCTCAGGCTCTAAGTTATCCTGACTGGGAGAATATACCGGCGGATAATAACTATTGGGAGACGTATAAGACTCAACTGAAAATCGCTCCCAAGGAAGCATATTTTTAAATAGAAAATGGTTCAGGGAATAATACATCCAAATGTATAAAAGTAATACTTGAAAATCACGTATAATTATGATTATTATACATGTATGAGCGATAAACCCAGAATACACGGTGTCATGCCTGTCCTCCAGATGCCCTTTAACGAGGACGATTCGATTGATTTCGATATTCTCGCAGGGGAAGTGGAGTACGTCATTGAGTGCGGCAGCGATGGTATAGTGATCGCCCTGGCGTCGGAACTGCTGCGACTTGCCCACGATGAGCGCCTGGAGTTGAGCCGCCGGCTTCCCCGGATGGCTGATGGACGGGTGACTGTTACCATTTCAGTGGGTGCCGAAACCGCCAGAGAAGCTGTTGACTACGCGGTGGCGGCAGAAAGTGGCGGGGCGGATGCTGTCATGGCTATTCCGCCAATATGCACAGTGTTGCCCGAACCGAAAATTTACGAGTACTACCGTGCGATACATGACGCAGTTGGTATTCCTTTAGTAATACAGAATGCGAGCGGGTACATGGGTCATTCGCTTTCGGTTCCTTTACAGGCTCGTCTGCGAAATGAATTAGGCAATCGAATTTATTTCAAACCCGAGGCTCAGCCGGTAGGTCCCCTTCTCACCGAACTTCAGAAAGCGCTTAATAATAGGGGTGTGGTTTTCGAGGGCAGTGGTGGAATGTACCTGATTGATTCATATCGCCGTGGTATCAGCGGAACAATGCCTGGATGTGATCTTATTAAGGGGATTGTGGCTATATGGAAAGCATTGGAGCGCGGTGATGATGCCCGTGCTTATGAGGTTTATTTACCTCTGGTGGCAATTGTAATACTCCAGATAGCCACACTGGATACGTACCTTGCGATAGAAAAATATCTTTTACACAAACAGGGGATATTCAAAAATCAACGTCTCCGTCAGCCGGCATACTATGAGATCGATCCGCAAACAGCCTCCGAAGTAGACCGCCTGTATGCAAAACTCTTGACAGTTTTAGACCTAGAGTGAATCACTGTTAAAACCAGATTCGCACGCCCAAACCGATATTTCCTCCCAGTTTAGTTTCCGGAATAACATCGACAATCGGCGCAATTTCACAGAAAACATCAAACGGTTCATTTTCGACAATGTACGAAACTCCAATCACAAATCGTATACCTATACTCGAGTCATCTTCAATCTTAACTCTTCCTCCAACACCGTAATACAGAGGGAGTTCACCGCTGGTAATATCGGTTTTCTGTTTCAGGAATTTCCAGTTATGTTTGAGCCAGTCTGCATGAATGTGGATACTGGCTTGCTCGGTAAAAGACCATGCGGCTGCAGCGTCATAAGCGCTGTCGTTGTCAATCCATTTTTTCCAGGAAATACCTGTAGGTTCCCCGGTGATAACTCCCAGTCCGAACCTGTTTTCATTACTTTGTGAGATTGGACTCATAAGCGTTAAACAAATACTCAAAACAGCCGCCAGTGTGATTGCTTTTTTCATAATTACTCCTAAGGAATTTATAATTGAGAAATTTTATTGATTTTAAAATATGAAAAAATGATATGTAAAACGAGAGAAAAAATCTTTTAAATATTTTGAAATTTTTTCGATGCCAATCACGTCATACAGAGTAAATATAAAAAAATAATAATGTGTGTTTCTTTGTAAAAGGAGGCTTTTTTGAAGAAGTTAATTATTTTCATTGTGATAGTGGCGGTTATCGGAGCGGCTGTTTTTTTCTTTATCCGCAAGCGTTCAGGGAAAAACGATGAACAGTACACAGAAATTACAGTAGAGCGTGGGGATCTGACTGAAAATGCCCTGGCGGTCGGAAAAATCGACCCCGACCATGAAATTGTGATCAAATCGCAGATATCAGGTATTGTGGAGAAGATACACCGTGAAGTTGGTGAAGAGGTAACACAGGGAGAACTGCTTATGGTAGTAAAACCCAAACCGACACCGCTTGAACTGGCTGAAGCACAACGTCAGCTTGAATTGGTCCGATTAAATAGCAAACATCTGCATAAAGAACTGGAACGTGCGAAAGAGCTTTATAAAGAGAACTTTATTTCTGGCAGAGAACATGAAAATGCACTTAAAGCCTTGCAGGAAGCCGAAGTACGTGAAAAACAGGCGAAAGAACGACTCGAACTTCTTGAGAAGGGTAGTTCACAGATCGGCGATATCCTCATCGAATCAGTCATTCGTGCCCCGACCGACGGGATGATTCTTGAGCGTATGGTTAATATGGGCGATCCGGTTGTGCCGCTTACCTCATACCAGCCCGGCACCGAACTTATGCGGATAGCCAACATGGATGACCTCATTTTTATTGGTACAGTCGATGAAATAGATGTAGGGAAAATAAAACCGGGTATGCGTGCTGAGATACATATCGGTGCATTGCCCTCGGAAATGCTCATTGGTGAACTCTATTTTATCAGCCCCAAGAGCAGGATGAAAGATAATGTGATTGTATTCGATATAAAAATCCGTATTCTCGACTCCAATGGCTTAACACTTCGTGCCGGATACTCCGCCAGCGCCGATCTGGTAATTACGGAGAAGCAGGATGCACTCTATATACCCGAAAGGCTGGTTGAGTTCCGCAACGATTCCACTTTCGTAACGATGAAGCATGCCGAAACGGACAGCCTTATACAGCAGATGGTAGAGCTTGGCTTTTCAGACGGATTATCTGTCGAAATTCTGAAAGGTCTGTCTGAAGGCGATACCGTCATTGAAAAATAATATTCTACAAACCGGTATATGAAATGATCGAATACTGTTTCAATATAGTTTTTCAGTTCATCGAAGACATGAAAAAGCAGAAACTCAGGTTTCTATTGACAATGTCGGGTATAACCTGGGGAACAATGGCAGTGTTACTGCTCCTGTCTTTCGGCGAATCATTCAGGAAGGCGACTTTAAAAGGCATGACCGGTATGGGAACCAATATTGTCATTATGGATGGCAGGAAAACATCGCTTTTATATAAAGGAATGCCCCCTGGCCGGTCGATCCGGCTTCGTGAAGAATATGTGCAATTAATGAAAAAAGAAATATCTGAAATTGGAAATATGTCGCCGGAAATTCAGCATGGCATAACCCTTACGTTAAGCAAAGAACGGCAGAACAATCAATGCATCGGGGTTTATCCTGAGTATGGTATACTCCGCAATCTACAAGCGCAGTCAGGTGGCAGGTTTATCAACAAGTTCGACATGGAGAATAGACGAAGGGTTATATTTCTGGGTACGGAAGTTGTGAAAAAATTCTTCGGGAAAGATACAGATCCTGTCGGAAAGAAAATTATGGTTCAGGGGATACCCTTCACCATTATCGGTGTGATGCAGGAAAAAACACAGAATTCGTCGTACATGTGGGGGGACAAGAATCTTACATTTATTCCCTTTTCCACCTGCCGGGAAGTGTTCGGTATTACCAACATAAATCGCATCATCTACCGTGCGCAAGATCCAATTGATACACCAAGAACGAAAGAAAAAATTTATCAGGTGCTCGGGAAAAAACTCGGATTTGATCCCGAAGACACCGGTGCCATCCGGATGTGGGATACGTCTGAGATGACGCAATATTTCTTTTATTTTTTTCTTGGTTTCGAGGCGTTTCTTCTTCTTGGTGGTGTTTTTACCTTGCTTGTCGGTGGTATCGGTGTTGCTAATATAATGTATGTTGCTATACGTGAGAGGAGACGAGAAATCGGTATCAAATCAGCACTGGGCGCGACTCCCCGGTTGATTCTTGCACAGTTTATGCTGGAATCTTTCATTATCATGCTTGTAGGGGGGAGCTTAGGAGTTCTGGGGGCGTTTGTAATCGTAAAACTTGCGGGGTTGCCTGCTCTGGCAACCATTCAAATTGTTATGGGAGTCCCGGTAATAAACGCACCTATTGCATTGATAACTGTAGGATTACTTTCCATTATCGGTTTTGCCGCTGGCTGGTCACCAGCAAAAAGTGCGGCAGATATGGATCCTGTCCGGGCTTTGGAATTCTAAATAGATGTTTCGTTTAAACTTTGAGAATAGTGTAATGGAAAATAGAATATCAGATACTTATACTCGTTATCTTTATCACAACATTATATAATGGAGCATTATGCATTTTTTACTTTCATATCTTTATGAAATACGTCATCAGAAACTCCGAATGTTTCTGACCATTTTGGCGGTCTCGTGGGGAATGGCCAATATTGCCCTTATGCTCTCTGTCGGAGAGGGATTATACCGAATGATGGAACGGAGTATGACCGGTATGGGCGAGGGTATTGTAGTTGTCTGGCCCAGCCAGTCATCCATGACCTATAATGGGATTGGACCGGGCAGACCTGTGCGGGTAACTGAAGACGATATCCATGAGTCTGAAAAATTGCCGTTGCTGAAAAACATCAGTGCCGAATATTCCGGATGGTCTGTATCAATGAAAACCGAGGACAAGCTCATTTTCAAGAATGTTCGAGGTGTGTATCCAATTTATGGAACATTACGTAAACTCTATCCGGAGAAGGGCGGTCGGTTTCTTAATCGGCTGGACGAAGAGAGAAAACGGCGGGTAATCTTTATTGGTGATGAAATACGAGATGAACTTTTCGGTGAGGGGATGAATCCTGTTGGCGAAACTCTTTTACTAAATGGAAATCCATTCACCATTATCGGTGTGTTGACACATAAATATCAAACATCAATGTATTCAGGTAGTGATGCGGCGGCAAGTTTTATACCTGCTTCCACGTTCCGAACACTGTTCAACCGTTTGTATGTGAATGTTATTGTTTTTGAGCCACGGTCAAAAGAAGATTCAAAAGCGGCCCAGAACGCATTCCGGTCGCTCATAGCCTCCCGTCACGGTTTCCATCCCGGCGACGAGGAATTGGTGAGTTACTGGGATACATTTGAAAACAAGGATATGACCGATAAGATATTCCGTGGACTGGAGATGTTTTTTGGAATTATCGGTGGTTTGACATTATTCATTGCCGGAGTCGGTGTGGCGAATATCATGTATGTAACCGTAAAAGAGCGTACCCGTGAAATCGGAATAAAAATGGCAGTGGGAGCACATCCTTTGATAATTGTAGCACAGTTTCTTATAGAAGCACTCTTAACTGTCTCGATCGGTGGAGCGCTGGGTGTGGCGATGGCTTTGGGACTGATAGAATTGTTTCACCTGATCCCATTACCTGAAAGTTTTGTCCAGGTCACCGGAAGGCCCGATCCGGTTTTCAGTGAAATTATTGCACTGGTGTGTGTGACGGTATTGAATATTATCGGGCTGTTGGCGGGAATTTTCCCGTCACGCCGTGCTTCACTTGTCGATCCGGTTGAAGCACTTCGCTATGAATAAAAACAGAAAACAGGAGAAAAAACGTGATTTCACTTAAAAACATTACAAAAATATATACAATGGGACATGTACAAGTGCAGGCGCTTGGTGCGCTGTCACTTACCGTGGAACAGGGGGAATTTATTGCAGTTCTCGGGCCGTCGGGTTCAGGTAAAAGTACGATGATGAATATTCTGGGATGTCTGGATAAACCAACTGAAGGTGAATATCTATTCGATAATACCCCGGTTCACCAGTTCAATCGTATTCAGCTTGCCCGTGTTCGGAATAGAAAAGTAGGATTCGTGTTTCAAAACTATAACTTGCTTCCTTTCGCCACAGCTTATGAAAATATCGAGTTGCCAATGCTTTATGCACGTATTTCAGCGAAAAAGCGTAAAGAGAGAGTCATGTGGCTCTTAAAAAGTGTGGGACTCGAAGACCGTGCCACCCACCGACCTGCAGAACTCTCAGGTGGAGAGCGTCAGCGTGTGGCTGTGGCGCGTGCACTGGCAAACGACCCGGATATCATCCTGGCTGATGAGCCTACGGGAAACCTCGATACAAAATCCGGCAGAGAAATTCTTAAACTCTTTGAATCATTGAATCAAGAGGGGAAAACGCTGATTCTGGTCACTCACGATGAACACCTTGCTGAGCATGCAAAAAGGATAATCCGTCTTCTTGACGGTCAAATCCATCAGGATTCCAGTGTATAATTGTCCTTTTGGAATGTAACCAAGTAATGTATCTGTGACCTGCCTCCATTCTTGGCGCCACCTTATGAGTTTATCATGGCAACGGCGATCCGTCAGCCAATAATTTTACCTCGGTAGCCGATGGGCGATATCAATCTTAGTATGCTTATGAAATTACATTAAGGAAAATAAGAGATTATTAACTAAATAATTCTTTTGCAGGGGCAGCCCTTACGGTAGCCCTTATAATTTATTTAGAATAATAAAAAAACAATATATTATACGCTTTTTTATGATAAATCGAACAATTTATGTTGTTATTTTATCCCGTATTCCCCATATAAAACTCAAAAAAAGCTTTCATAATTTGTCATAACATGTTATTATATAATAAATAACATTCGCTTATGACTGGCAAATTCTGGTCACCCGGAGGGTGAAAGCATGGAAGTTGGTCATAACGATCAGTATGCAGAAAAATACTTGCAAAAGAACTAGGGAGAGGTAATATTCGTTTAATGAAGGGATTATAGTAAATTTTGAGTGCTCATGAATTTGATATGGGGAATCTTGGATAAGATTTTTAAGGATATTATTGAAAGGATAACTTCTCATGAAATCCAAAGTATTGTTTTTGATGGCAGTGTTTTGTTTTATCACCTCTGTGGTATTGCCGACAGCGGCACGTCAGATCAATGTGACAGACTATGGAGCGGTACCGAGCGATGATAAAGATGACACAGCGGAAATTCAGGCGACGGTAGTTGCTCTGCAGAACGGAGACAAGCTGATATTTGATAAGGGGCAGTATGATATTTACAAGACTATCTCTATAAAGGACCTCGATAATATAGAGGTTGATGGTCGCGGCACAACGCTGATGATGAAGGGATATGACCGCAAAACCAACAGGGGAGCATTTACACTGTTTGTTCTTAGTAATTGCGATAATCTGTATATGCACGAGTTATTCATCGACCAGGAACCTTCTCGCCATATGGAAGGTAAGATTGTCAACGTCACAGATGAGTATCTTGACCTTGAAATTTTCAGGGAGTTTTTGCCTATTACGGGAGAAGAGGCTTTCGGAACCGTCATGGACTATTACTCGGACGGTACTCCTTGCGGTAAAAATTTTTACCAGCCAAAGATCACCAAGAGGGAGCTTATAAAGCCGAACACCTTAAGACTCTGGACATCACAGGCCAATCTTACCAAGCCAGGCAGATATATCGTGATCCGTCATACCGCTTATGGTCCGGGTACGTTCAGTGTCTCGGCAGTGAAGGGTTTTACTCTGCGTGATGTTAATGTGTATGCCGGAGGTATGGTTCTCAGTGCGCACGACCGGACAAGCGATATTTTGCTGGAGCGTTTCAATATAACATTTAAGCCGGGTACACAGCGACTGATGAGCGCAAATGCTGATGGTTTACATTTGAATATGTGCACAGGTAAGATAACGATTAAGGACAGTCTACTGGAGGGTATGGGAGATGACTGCATCAACATCCACAGCATGTATGGACGAGTATTATCTGTGGATTCGGCGAACAATAAAGTTGTTATCGAGGGCGCCAAGAGACAGACAAACGCACCCGGCGTGATGAATCGAACGGTTATTCAAAACTATTTCTTGCCTGGCGAGGAGGGGATTTTCTATGAAGAGGATCAGATGGCGCCGAAGGGAAAGGCTGTAGTCAAATCTTTTGAGAACCAGGACGCAACTGCCGTGATTGAATTTGAATCTCTGCCGGGGGGCATTGAGAAGGGTGATCTGGTTGATAATATAACATGTTATCCATCACAGGTTCATTTATCTGACTGCAAGCTGGGTCGTAACAGGGCTCGGGGTTTTTTACTTCAGGTTCCGAATGTGATAGTTGAGAACTGTGAGTTTTATCACTCGACCAGCGGTGGAATCTGGGTTATTACAGATACTCATTTTTGGTACGAATCGGGACCGGTAAACAACGTTCTTATTTGCAATAACCGGTTTATCGGCTGTAATAAGGGTGAGACTTTCCGCGAGGGCGCTGTATTAGTGTTCTGTGAAAACTACGGCTGGCAGGGGTACGGACCTGCAGGAGTTCACAAGAATATCACCATAAGGAACAACTATTTCCAGGATACTGAGGCATCTGCATTGTTCATTTCCTCGGCTGAAAAAGTAAAGGTTATCAATAATGTGATTGAGGATGTCAGCAAGGATCCGGGAAAAATCAGCAACGGTGAATATGCGATCTATGTGGAAAAGACAAATAATTGTCTGATATCAGGTAATACTGTCAAGAATGGTAACAAGATTTTTGGGATGGATGAAAGCAGCTGCAAGGATGTTACGTTTATCCCGTGACCGGTGATACCATAATTTGATTGAGTAGCGGCTTAACAATAGCAATGAAGATAACTACCAGTTTGGTTGGTTATATATTAACCTTAATCGAAAAGTAAAAGCCCAGCAATAAGTTACAGCAGTATTAACTGTTCTCTCGGGGCCGTCCTTTTAAAATAATAGTTAAAACTCATACTTTGAAAAAAAGCAAATATTTCGTTGCTCTTTTTCTGAGGAACTGGATTGGTTTGAATCCGAAGCAACTTGATATAATTTCAGTTTATTGAAACTGACAAATATTATTAAGCATAATTCTTGACAAAGAAAGGATAAAACTGTGACATCGAGGGAGCGTGTTCTCACAGCCCTGAACCACGAGGAACCGGACAGTGTTCCTATACATGTTGATTTTACACCGGAGGCTGCGGAAAAACTTTCCGGGCATCTTCAGCTTGACAATTCTACTGCAGAGGCTTACAGCGGAAAAATTTCCGAGCTGCCGCTTGTCATGGGGCATGATCTTCTGGTCGCCTGGCACGGGATAGCCACGAGCTATTACCTTCACGAGGATAAAGAAGAGTACACATGCGAATGGGGTATAGGATGGCGCTGGATCGATTTCCCGGGTGGACGTTACACGGAAATGGTACGGAGGCCTCTGGCGGATGAGCAAAATTTGAGTTCATACTCATGTCCCGATCCAACCGAGAGCTGGCGGTATGATTCAGCACGCGAACTTATCAGAACGCATGGCGAAACACATGCCATTGCAGGCGGTATGCCCTGCACACTTTTTGAGGCGGCATGGTATCTCAGAGGGTACGACCGCTTTCTCATGGATCTGATGATAAACAGGGATTTTGCCAGTGAACTTCTCGATAAACTCTATGATTTTCAGCTTGTTACCGGAAGAAAGCTTGCGGAAACGGGTGTCGATATCATCTGGATGGGGGATGATTTCGGTATGCAGAATTCGCTTATTGTTTCACCTGAGATATGGCGGAAGTTTTTTAAACCGCGTTATGCAGGATTGATACAGGCATTCAGGGAAATAAAACCTGATGTTAAAATAGCATATCACAGCGATGGTAACATTGAATCCCTTCTACCTGAGTATATTGAAATCGGAGTCGATGTTCTTAACGCTGTCCAGCCTAAGTCGATGAATACCGCACACCTAAAGAAAAGGTTTGGCAATAAACTCAGCTTTTGGGGAACTGTCGATATACAGGAGGTGCTCCCCTTTGGCACTGTTGAAGATGTTGTCGATGAGGTAAAAAAGCGGATTCAAATGGCAGGTCAGGGCGGCGGATTGATAATAGGACCGTCGCATAACATTCAGCCTGATGTTCCCCTTGACAACATACTTGCATTTTACCGGGCGGTTGAAATGTACGGGAAATATCCCGTGGTATGAATAAAAAATATGTATAAGTATAGTCAGAGTTTTGAGTCAACATTTGTTTTGTATTTTCATAGAATATATTTCTTCGGAATTTCAACTCCCGCCGTATATAACAGTCCCTGTATATCAATCATCTGGTAGATGTTTATCCTCGTTTCCGGGCATATTCCAATGAGGAGATAGGCTTCCCGTTCGTCAAAATCGTAGTCTTTGATCAGCCAGTCCATGAGGTTGAGCACAGCGCCTTTTACAGCCAGTTCGAGGGGTTTGTCGCAGTAAAGGCCGATTAGTGAATGTTTTTTTTCAACTCTGACATGAGGCTGAGATTTATTCTTGACAATATCGCAGGAAAGGATAACCTCGGAACGAGTTTCATTTGCAGTGCCGGTAAGTTCACCGTCACCCTGAGAAGCATGAACATCGCCCACAAAAAGCAGTCCGCCCTCCACATAACTTGCAAGGTAAAGGCGCGAGCCCTCGCAGAAATCACGGCTGTCAAGGTTGCCGCCCATGGCCCCTTGGATATTAACCGAGGCGATAACCTCACGTTCAGATGCACAGCATAGTGTACCGATATGTGGTGCAAGGTCCCAGCGTATGGAATCATTAAACCGGCATATTCCATCAGAGAGGGTTTTTGATTTGCCGGGGCTGTGACTCAGGATACGCGTATAGTAGTCGGCTGTCTTCGGGTATTTCAACGAATTGCCGAGAAGCCCCTCTTCCGGCTGAAGAATGGTATATCCCTGGGTATCGGGAATAATTTTCTCTATTGTAACAATAACGACGTCACCCTTTTCCGCACCCTCGATGTAAATGGGTCCAGCCACGGGATTGAGGCGCGGAGGAGTGGTAACATGAGTGGGACGCCTGTCAGGATAGGGGAGTGTATCCTCATTACGGAAATAGCCAAAGGCTGCATCCTCGGTTTCTACGATAAACGATTCTTGTGGCTGAATTCTGAGCACAGGTGGTAATCTGCGGTCAATTACGCACAACGTTGCCTGATCTCGTGTAATTCGCTTCATAACAACTCCTCTGAGGAATTTTATTTAAAATCATAAAGGAAAATATACAGATATTGATTTTCATTATAAATATCATTTGTATATAAAACAAGAACCAGAATATATTCATTTATTGACAGCCTAAGTGAAAACATTATATTGGTAAAAATTATGCCTTAATCTTATTATCATGTCTCCTTTTCCCGAAATTGACAAAATCGAAAATAATGTTTGGTTAAACTTGAAAGAGTAATAAAGATTATGTACTTTCAAAAAGCGAGGTTAATATGGCAATAAAAAGATTAGGAGTGGGAATTGTCGGTGCTGGATTTGTGGCTAAATTTCACGTACGTGCCTGGGCAGGCGTTCGGGATGCGGATATTCTTGGTATTGTCAGCAAGCACAATGATATGTCTATGGAAACTGCGGCGCTGGCAAAAAAATACGGTGTGGGAGAGCCAGAGATATACTCATCGATTTCTGAGATGGTCGCTGATCCTTCCATCGATGCTGTCTGGATATGTGCCCCGAATTTTACACGCATTGATGTCATGGAAGAGATTGTCGATACGGTTGAATCGGGAAAGGGTGAACTGACTGCTGTCGCCTGCGAGAAACCGTTGGGGCGCAATGTGAAAGAAGCTCGCATGATGCTTGAACTTGCTCATAGGGCTGGTCTTTTGGACGGTTATCTTGAGAACCAGATTTTTTCGCCGACAGTGACGCGGGGGAAAGATATCATTTGGGCACGCGGCGCGGCGCTTACCGGTCGTCCCTTCCTCGCCCGTGCAGCTGAAGAGCACAGTGGACCTCATATGCCGTGGTTCTGGGAAGGAGAGCTTCAGGGCGGTGGTGTTCTGAATGACATGATGTGCCACTCGGTAGAGACCGCACGTTTTCTTCTGACACCTCCAGGCGCCGACCGCAATGTTATTAAGCCCGTTAAGTTGACCGCATACACTAACTGCCTGAAATGGCAGCAGCCTGATTATGCCGGAATCCTTGCCGATACCAGTGGTGGAAAGTTGGATTACATCAACAGGCCTTCCGAGGATTTCGCACGCGCACTTGTTGAATACCGAGATGAAAACGGTCAGAAACTCATTGTCGAGACCACGACATCATGGAGTTTTATCGGTGCTGGGCTGCGCCTGAGCATGGAACTGCTCGGACCGGAATATTCACTATCTGTAAGTACTCTCGATTCCCCGTTAAAAGTATTCTTCAGCCGTAAGGTCAAAGGTGAGACGGGTGAGGATCTGGTTGAAAAACAGAACGCCGAGACAGGGCTCATGCCTGTGGTTAGCAACGAGGAGAGCGAATACGGTTATGAGGCAGAGGACCGCCACATGGTTCAGTCCTTCCTTGCAGGCAAACGTCCCGAAGAGAATTTTAGCGATGGTCTCAATGTTACCGAGCTGTTGATGACTGCCTATATGAGTGCAGAACAGGAGAAAACGATTCCCTTCCCACCGCCTGATCTGGATTCATTCGTACCGGCAGTTGCCAGGGGAGAGTGGAATCCTAAAAATTTATAATAAATCACCGAGGTTGCTTATAATCAGGAGGAATTATGAGAAGGAAAGTATTTGTTTTACTTACTTTACTGCTGTTCGTTTCCATATCCGCAGTGCAGGCGGTACAGGATTATTCTGATGTGCGGATAAAGAAAATTCCTGTTGCCATGCAGTGCTGGACATTCAGGAAATTCACCTTTTTTGAGACGCTGGATAAGGTGAATGATCTCGGCATAGAATACCTGGAAGCATACCCCGGACAAGCCCTCGGAGGCAAAATGGGTGATGCAAAATTTGATCATAACCTTGCCGACGATCAGATTAAAGTGATAAAACGTGCCCTGATGGATAAGGGTATAACGCTTGTTAGCTATGGTGTGGTTTTATTTGAAAACAATGAAGCGAGTATGCGGAAGGTGTTCGATTTTGCAAGGAAGATGGGAATCAGGACTATCAATACCGAACCGGCTTACGACGACTTTTCTCTTATTGAGAAGATGGTCAGGGAATATAATATAAAAATTGCAATCCATAATCATCCTGAACCCTCGAAGTATGCCCGTCCAGAGACAGTTTACAGTCATGTGGGTGGATTGGACGAGCGAATCGGATCGTGTGGCGATACGGGTCACTGGATGCGAACAAGTATTAATCCGGTTGAGGCTCTCCAGGTGCTTTCGGGGCGAATCACCAATATGCATCTGAAGGACCTGGACGAATTCGGGAAAAGTGATGCCCTCGACGTTCCTTTCGGGCAGGGAAAGGCTAATATTCATGATATTCTTGCCGAACTGACACTCCAGAACTACCAGGGTTATATTTCCATAGAGCATGAAAATCCGGATGATGTCGATAATCCGTCTCCCCCGATCAGGAAGGGTCTCGAATATATTAAAAGCATAACTTATTACGAAGGTTATACTGAAATACTTCCATCCAATAACGGAAGATATTCCAAGCACGGCTGGAATCATTATGGCCCGGGTTACTTGGAGCTTGACGAAAAGACAGGAATACTCACTTCTCAGGGTGGTATGGGGCTTTTCTGGTACAGCGTGAAAAAGTACAAGGATTTTATTCTCGACATTGACTTCAAATGCGCAAAAGAGGAAACAAATTCCGGTATTTTTCTCAGGGTGCCCGAAATGCTTACAAGCAATTCATACATTTACCACTCGTTTGAGATCCAGATCGGTGACGATGGAGAGGGTATTCATGGAACCGGTGCTGTCTATGATGCGGAACCACCGCGCAGACAAGCCTTTAAGCCGACTGGTGAATGGAATCATTTCAGTATAACCTTCATCGGCGATAAAATCACCGTAGAGCTGAACGGTGAGCCGGTTGTTGACTGGAAAGCCGAACCCCGTGGAAAGATAAGGGATTTTGCCGATGAGGGATATATCGGATTACAGAATCATGACAGCAGGGCGGTAGTATATTTCAGGAATATTTTTGTAAAAGAATTGGATTAATCGTTAACTGAAAAAAAATATTACCTAAGGCTGTTATATATCATGAATACAAGTATTAAATTCAAGTTTTTACGGTATATAATGGCCTTTTTCATTTTAATTTTTACAGTTTATATGTGTTACAATGTTTGTGTGGAACAAAATAATCCCAGTAATTTTCGTTATTCCATTTGTTCTTTGAACGCCTTATATGCTTTGCCCATTGCTACCGCGCTGGGATACCGGCTGGTCACCGGTTACATGGTCACTAAAAACAACCGCAAATCCGAAAAGAATCCTGACACCGGCATACTTTACGGCGCGGAATCATACGACACCGGCCCCAATGACTCTTCCGGCGCGGTGCTGTTGATTCACGGGTTCATCGGTGCGGGGAATAATTTCAATGATCTCCCCGAACGCCTCGCTTCCCTTGGATGGCATGTTCGTGTGATGCGTCTTCCCGGGCACGGTACATCACCCAGTGACCTTGAAAAGGAAACCGCCGATTCCATGCTCCGTGCTGTGCGTGAAGAACTCGATAATCTCAGAAAAACACATGACTGTCTGGCGGTTGTGGGACACTCGATGGGCGGAACGCTCGGTATCCTTGCTGCTGCGGAAACCGGAGTTGACCGTCTGGTGCTCTGCGCACCGTATTTTGGAGCGACCCGTAAATGGTATTATCTCCTCAGCCCTGAAACCTGGGCATCAGTTTCGTACCCGGTCGTAAGGTGGGTTTACAAGGGCAGGGCATTTGTCCAGGTGAACCGTAAGGAGGCAAAGAACAAAATAGTATCGTACCGCTGGGTGCCGACACAGGGTTTCAGAATCCTTATGGAACTGGGCAAGAGGGCAGACTCTCCTGAAATCTTAAACCGTGTTTCTTGTCCCGTTCTCCTCCTCCATTCGCGGGGTGACAATGCCGCATCGTGGGAATGCGCCGAAAAAGCTTTTGATTCGATTAATTCAACGGGCAAACGCGCAGTATGGCTCAAAACCTCGAACCACCATATTTTCTGGGACTACGAGCATGATGAGGTCATAGAGGAGATTGAGAAGTTTCTGGGGAGAGTGGAGGAGAAGTGATAGGATATAACGATTGTTGAGTTAGTAAGTAGACCTAATATTTTTAATTTAGTCCGAAAAGGTTTAATTTTTTTTAGAATTGTTGCTCTAAGTCTTTACATATGACTTGAATCAACTTTTTAGTGTAAGGTGAGGAGAGATATAGTTGATTAATGTATTTTATCTGTTAATATAAAGCTTCATAATTTTCTTTGGAGCATCTTTTCTATAACAATTCTTGCTGTATTTAGATTTGGGTTTTTCCAGTTAAATCTTTGACAGATATATACATATAGTGATAATGCATGGTCTATATGTCCAGCTTGCCATTCTGCTAAAGAATGAACTTCATCATAATTTATTAAATCAATATTTGTCCTGTACCTATCTCGTGACAAGTAATATTTATTATCATCAAGATCTTTCTGCTCGTAGCCTCTTCCAATAATGGATTCCCAATCAATCATAACACTTATCACTCCATTTAAAGATTAGTAAATATTTTCTATACAGTTGATTGGAATAACCGTCATAGGTTTATTTGTTCATATCTATAAAGAAATGCTTTTTTGCTCGTTTGTCAAGTTAGATAGTTCCATAATTTTTCAGTTTAAATTTCACTCAAAAAATCCATCTCGCATAAAACCCACCACCGTCCGGCATCATGCGGAACTCGGAGCGGATCGAACCGCCGGAAAGAATAATTCTTGTTTCAAGTGTGTAAATATAATAATTTTAACTTAATATTAATTACTTGTAATTGTTGTCCACCATTATTTCATGGAGTATTTGAATAAACATTTTCTCACCATGAGAGAGAACAGGCGGCGCCGCGTTCATAATCCGGGTGCATTGTCCCCCTGGTCTGTCTGTGGACGCCCACCGAAAGGAGTAGTGAGATGAAGTTCAAGAATCCCGGTTCCACCATCAGTCGTAGAGACCTGCTGTGTTACGGCGGCGCCCTCGCAATCGGCCGTACCATGCTTGCCGACATCTCCGAGGCAGCAACGAATCCCGCCCGTTCAGTCGAGGACCGCGCCTCCGAGATCCGGATAACGAAGCTCGAAGCCACACCGGTAAATCCGAAGGTATTAGTCAAGATTACCACCAACCAGGGTATTTTCGGGTGGGGTGAAATAAGCAATCTCAACGCGGAAGTGGCCGCGACGCTGGTACGGTCGTTTTTCGAATTACTCGACGGGCAAAATCCCACACGAATTGAACACATCTGGCAGCGCTTGTACCGCAGCGCCGAACGGAATGCGCGTGGTGGGGCTTACACGGTTCATGCCATATCCGCCATCGATATGGCGCTCTGGGATATAGCGGGAAAACTGCACGGTGTACCGGTATACCGCCTTCTCGGTGGACCGACACGCGACCGCATCAGGGTTTACAACACACCTCAGGCGCGGAAGATCAGTCCAGGCGGTCCGCAACATTTTGCCGGTACGCCAGCGGAAATCGAGCGGATAGTGAACCGGGTAAAGGCGGCCCGTGAGAAGTTGGGACCTGAAGGTGCGTTGATGTTCGACGTACATTGCTGCATGCCGCCACCGATCCTTATTCAATTCGCCGCCGCAATAGAACCTTATGATATCTGGTGGCTCGAGGAACCAGTACCCTATGGCAACATCGAAGTGTTCAAGAGATTGAAGGAACAGATTCGAATACCCTTGGCAACAGGCGAGAAGGACAGGACAATATACGGTGTTCTGCCATATCTCATCAATAACTGCATCGACATACTCCAGCCGGACTGCGCTTTTGTCGGGGGCATCACCCAGATGAAGAAGATATCGGCTTTGGCTGAAGCGTTCTACGTTCCCCTCGCGCCACACTGCACGACGACCGAGCTGGGCATGACCGCGAGCTTCCATGCCACCGCATCCATACCTCACTTCCTCATCCACGAAGGCAACCCGCCGGATCGTCGTCTGCCAGGTATCTCTCATAAAACCTGGACAGTGGACGACGAAGGCTACGCCTCGCTTCCTGAAGGGCCGGGGCTCGGGGTAGAAGTCGACGAGGCTATGCTTGCGAAACGCGCAGCGGAACCGAGAAGTAAAGGGGGTCGACGGCCTGGACCTTTCTATGAGGACGACGGCTCGGTCGCTGATTACTGAGCTCGGGTAGTCACAGACGGGCGGGTGCTCGCCGATGCAGCGGCATCCGCCCGCTCACTATATGCTCTCGAACAATTTCCGGGATAATGTATTCTGAAAAATAGTGTGAAAAGGGTTTTGTGGATTAAATTCATCTGAAACGAAGTTTAATTAGAAGAAGGACTATACCCTTCATTATTTAAGGCCATAGTCAAGACATAAAGAGTGCGTTAAGACGAAACAAAATATTTGCGATAAGTAAAAATATACTGGATAAAAAGTAAAATCCCCCTCAAAAAAACCACCTCGCATAAAATCCACCACCGTCCGGCATCATGCCGAACTCGGAGCGGATCGAACCGCCGGATGCAGACTTTTCACCTGTGCCTATCCAACCGTAGAGCGCAAGGTCGGTGTTGTCGCCTGTGCTGATTGTGATGACAGGCTGCCAGAGTGTTGAGCCGTCAATGAGATTTATAAGACTGGCCAAATCTCCGTTGACCAGAGGGTGAAGCTGTCGGTGAAGGGTCATAACGCCGTACGACGCCGAGCCGAGGAACATCCAGCCCTCTCTGAAGGGGGCATCTGTGTATACACTTGCAAGGTCTTCCGGACGGCGGACACCAAAGTCCTGGAACATGAGCGCGCCGCCGAGAATCGTATTATCGGCAATGGAAACATCAACACCGGCAATCCCCGAAAAGGCTGCCTCTGACCATCCGCCGCGCCAGGATTCCTCAGCCTTTTTCCTTTCAAATAGTGCCAGTTCACCCCAGAGACCTAACGAGCCTGCACCGCCCTCCCAGCCGAAACCGCTAAAGGAGCGGTCGCGGAAACGCCCACCTATAAATTCCAGGTCGATGCCACTGAACGAAGAGCGGAACCGCCCCAGAAGCGCGCTGTTTTTCCATTCCCTGGCGCCCACGACGATAATTTCAGCTTCACCGGTCATTCCGACTCCCCTGCGTACACGAACGGCATCCACACCGGGTTTATAGGTCGTGTCAAGATCGCCCGGAGCGAACGGTGCAACCACATCGAGAATTCCGACAAAATGACTGGTTCCAAGGCTTACCGGTTGTCGTCCCACAATCACATCATACGACCCGTGACGCCACATAATATTCAGCCTGTCAAGACGGGTGAGCAGCGAGGTCGTGGACTCCTCCACGTGATTCGCGGTAAGATCCCACCGTTCGAGAGGAATACCCTGCCCGAAAAGGCTTCCCCCGCCCATTGATCCTCCGAAAAGTCCCATATCCGAGGACATGAAACCAGTGCGAATGTCAACCGCACCGTTAAACACGAAATTACCGGAATACACACCGGATATAAGGCGGGCGCGTGTTTCGGATATGCCGAATGATTTATCGGGAAAAATCAGTCTGTTCATCCCAGAGGGAAGTCGGAACATGATGACATTTTGTCTTAGCGCAGCACCTCGGACAAATTCAACTGCAGAAGCTGATTCAGTAACACCTGACAACACCAAGAATGTCGATATCATCACAAAAAGCAGGAACGCTTTGTTACATAACCGCATGAGACCGACTCCCTGTCAATTCTTTCGCTCGTCGGTCTGAACTCTGCCATCGCGCAGCCGTATCACCCGACGCGCCAGTTCTATGACCATGGGATCGTGTGTGCTGAAAAGGAATGTGACACCTTTTTCTTCATTAAGCCGCCGCATCATGTCAAGGAGATTTGTTGATGCTTCCGAATCGAGATTCGCAGTCGGCTCATCTGCAAGTACTATTGCGGGATTACCAATAACCGCGCGTGCCACAGCAACCCTCTGCTGCTGTCCACCGCTCAATTTGGTAGGAAAACGGTCTGCAAGCCCGTCAAGTCCAAGCGAATTAAAAAGCGGGATAATGCGGTCACGGTGTTCTTTTTCAGGGACACCCTGTATCTGGAGCACAAACTGGACATTCTCATAGGCGGTAAGCACAGGGATCAGATTATATGCCTGGAAGACAAATCCTATCCTGTGGAGCCGAATTTCCGTCAATTCATCGTCGGTACGGTCGTTCGTGATGACACCCTCGATTGAGATGGTGCCCGCATCGGGCCGGTCAAGTCCTCCTGTAAGATTGAGGAGTGTTGTTTTCCCACTTCCGGAAGGACCTGCAAGTGCCGCAAAATCACCCTTTTCAATGGCCAGCCCCACACCGTTCACCGCACGGACGATATTATCACCATCATGAAAATGCTTTTCCACATCGTTCATTACTATAGCTTCCATAACTTACCTCGAAATTTGAATCTATATTTTATCATTTTATATTCATCCTTAATCCTTTATAAGTGATCAGTATATCCTCATAGCATCGGAAGGCTGTATCTTCATGACATGGTGTGCGGGATAGAGTGACGCCAGAATCGCAATGAAGATCATCCCGCCGCCCAGAAGGAACATACCGGTCATATCCCATCCGCTGTACATAATCGGCTCGAACAGTGTTCCTCCTACTCCCTGCTCTTCTATCAGAGAAGAAAGGTTTATGCCTTTACTGGCTGTATAGAATCCCGTCAGAATTCCAAGAACCATCCCGATAAAAACTCCCGCACAGGCGAGTACGACCGCTTCTGAAAGAACCATTTTCCTTATTCCTGCCTTATTGACTCCGATAGCACGGACGACACCGAATTCACGTGTTCGTTCCATGACGCTCATCAGGAGAGTATTGATAGTTCCTATCCCAACTATTATGTAGAGAATGATGACCATGACCTGCAGACCGGCGTGATCCATCTGGACAGTTGAAGACAGCTCGGGCATGGCTTCCTTCCAGCGGTAGGCTTCCGCGTTGGGTGACTGCTCAATAACAGCGCGTACCCGGGGAAGTGCCCGGTGAATTAGTTTGTGACTGTGGAGCATGACAGCTATCTCGTGAGCTACATCCCTGCTGCCAATAATTTCTCCGAGTTTTTTACGGTTTATAAAAACCACTCCCGCATCAATTTCACGAATATTAGAGCGTAATATACCGGTAACCCTTAGCAGACTGCTGGCTATTTCACCGTCTTTGCTCTGTACCATGACAACAAATTTCTTACCGACCTCAAGCCCAAGTTCCCGCGCCAGCGTTTCACCCATGAGGGAGCCCCTTTCATTATCTTTAGTCGGCAGTTCTCCGTCGATAATACGCTTCAAAGCCAGAAGGGGATTGGTAGATTTCTCACGTTCAAAATCAATTCCCATCAGACCTGACGCACGGCTATCACGGCTTGAACGCACGAGTCCCGGCACATGAAGCCGCGGATAAACTCCCGATACATCGGGATCGCTCTCAAGTTCTGATACCAGATTACCTATTTCAAAGGTCTGCTCGGTTTTTCGAAGTTCCAAATATTCATAGTGATATATTCCTATATGACCGCTTCCCATACGGACGCCGTCATCGATCATCTTGTCGTATGTGCCGACCGCAATATTATTCCATGCAACTCCCAGGAACACGCTGCCCCCGATGGAGGCAAGTTCTATAATAGTTCTTCTACGGTTCCGCCAGAGGTTGCGCCATCCGAGTTTAAACCAGATCATGTCAAACCTCCTTAAGCACATCAACCGGCCGAAGGCGCTTCAGCCTGCGTGCCGGGAAAAGCGCCACGAGCACTCCGAGAACAGTTATCATGATAATAGGAACCACCATATTATCAAGTGCAATATAGCATCTAATCCGCGGCTGGAAAGTGCCGCCCGCATAAGATATCTGAGTAAAAAACGCACTCAGATCGATATGATGTGTTTTTAGATAAAAGCTAAGCAGTATACCGACAACACCACCAATTATTCCGGATATGCCGCTCATAAAAAACCCTTCAAGCATGATCAAAAAAGAAAGTCTGCGTGTTCTGAAACCCATCGCACCCATGATTCCGAATTCGCGCAAACGCTCAAAGAATGCCATATACATAGTGTTGGAGGCAACGAGAATTACCGCAAAATAGAATACCATGGCAAAGACATATTTTAGCGCTTTCCAAAAATCTAGCATCTGCCCCATCAGCGGAAGAAATGTATACCAGGAGGTGACCTCAACATCAGTGTCTCCTGTCTGAAACTCTTTTGCCCATTCGACAGCCCCGAGAGGTCGATTGAACGAGACAGCCCATTCATGGAGTCTCCCTTCAAGCGTCATCATCTCCTGAAGAGTTCTCCTCCCGACAACTGCAAGTGTAGCGTCACGAATGGTATCGGCGGTTTCAATTATTCCGGCAACATAAAAAATGTCAGCAGCAATAGAACCGTCAGCGCCCTGACCCATCGCAACTATTTCGCCGCCGATCTCAGCCTCAAGGCGTTTTGCCAGTCCTTTTCCCAGAAGAATATCCTTTGAGTCAGTTCCCGATAGAAACCTGCCCTCGAGGACATGAGATTCAAGATGGGTGACAGTCCGCTCCTCCTCGGGATCTATACCGAAAAGTTCGGCAGGCTGTGTATGGCTCGATACACCTTCACTAAAACTGAGGAGAGCAAATCCGCGAACTCTTCCGGCAACTCCTTTTACACCCGGGCTGTTTTTAATTTTTTTACTAAGATCATTTTCGTCAATGGTCAGATGTATCCGGCGTTCATCAAGGTATTTCTCGGCGGTTATTTTTGCATGACCATGATACAGTTCTGTTGCACTCTCTATCATATCCCAGAGCATTCCGTCATATATCCCAAGCATGAGAATCACCATCGCAGTGGCAATACTCATTGCTGTCATTGTGAGAATAGTCCGTCTGCGGTTACGCCAGAGGTTACGGTATCCGAGCTTGAGAAGCAGCACTGTTATCGCCTCCTCAGTGAGCTTAACGAAAACTGGTTTTCATCGAATTGAACATCAAACTTAATATTTTCATAGGTAATTTCAGTCATTTCGTCAGGATATTCAACAGGCTGAATTTTCATTCTCAGCGGTATCCACCTGCATGAGACCTTTTTAACACTGTCAAAGGTCATTATCCTCACCAACTCCCCATCCTCATCATAATAGTCAATCTCAACCGGTACTTTTTTATCCAGATCAACACTGTAAACAACCTTATCCCACACAATCGCGGCATCAGGTTTCGGAATGCAAATGATAGTTGCAACAGTATCTTCAACATTTTCCACCATAAACGTATAAAGCTCATCGATCTTGTTTTCCTTGACCAGATCATCATTTGTCAGATGGCTGCCCATCCATCTGTCACCCATGAGGCTCGATGGAATTTTCATAAGACGGTCTATTTTGGGAAGGTAATTCCACATATCATCCCCGATTTTAAGGGTTGCCGTGCCCTCATCTTTCTTCGGAGAGAGTATCTTTGCCAGAAATTTTTCCCGTCCTTCCGACCAAGACTCCATGGTTACTTCCCGTGACCACGCATCAGTAACTATTCTCATGCGCATCGTAGCATGTGATGTCTCCCCCTGGTACTGTGTTTCCACCTGGCGAATAAGTGCCTGAGCATCCAGTTCCTCAGCTTCACAAGTTATGGAAACAGACACTGTAATCATAATAACAATAAAATACCCGAAAATTATTCTTTTAACAGCAATTGCCGATTTCATTTTCCCGGCCCCCTCATTTATTTGATGCTTCATTACCTGCTATTTTTTTCATCATGTCGATATAGAGTTCAGCTGTCCATTTGAGTTCTTTATGAGAAAGTTCCTCAAAATGTTCAAATATCCAAATATCAACCGCTTCCCCCAGTCCGAACAGGATATTGCCAAGGAGTTCAAGAGGAATATCAGTGCGAAGCGCTCCCAGTTTCTGCCCATGTTCAAGTATTTTTGTAAATTTCAATTTTTCAGCCTGCAAGAATTCCTCAACAGCTTCCGGCATTTGATGTGAGGACGAGATGTGAAATATTTCACGGAAGAGTCTGACAAAATCGGGGTTTTCCTTTATCAAACCAATCCATTTCATAGTGTAATCTTCTATATCTCTCCAGAAATTATCGGAATATTCACCTATGCTGATACCCCCGATTTTTTGCCACATGTCTTCCATGTCATGCCCGAGAACAGTCAGATAAAGATCGGCTTTATCCTCAAAATAATAATAAAGAGAACCTTTGCTGATTTTCGCATCGCGTATAATAGCATTCAGGGAAGCGCCGCTATAACCGTTACGAACAAACTCTTCCCGGGCTGTAATAATAATTCGTTCCCGGCGCCCGGGATCAAGGTTCTCAAATCTCTTTGTCGGCATTTCGAATGCTCCCTTGTACCAGCTATATATACTAATGGTTCGACCATTGGTCTAACCTATAGTATATATTCAAACAATAAATCTGTCAAGTATTTTTTTAATCCTATTTATGCAGGCAGTTAATACTTACTTAAACATTATTGTGATACTATTCATTATTTAACCCGGACAATCTTGAGATAATAAGTACCAAAATTTAGCGATTCCTGTGTAGGGGCAATCCTTTCATCCTTAGCAGTTTTTTACGGAAAATGGAACTATGGAGAATGGATGCGGTTGCCCTGAATACCTGCAAAGTGGGCAAGGGCAAGTCATGCCCCTACGACACGAAGAGCCCTGCAAGGCAAACGATACAACCTTCGATTCAGGAAGAAATATGTTTTATATTTGTATATTTATCTACTATTTCGCTGTGCTTTTTCATCTTTCAAACTTAATATTTTTTCTTCGTAGATAACTTATTACTTGAAAGTAATTGTACAGTTACCTATAATATTTATATTAAATTCATTTAAAATGAAGGAATATATATTTTGAACGTGGATATTTTTGGACAGACTCACCAAGGTATTAAAAAAAATCATAATGAAGACAGCTTCTGGTACGATGAATCTCTTGGCGCTGCTATTGTATCTGACGGCATGGGAGGTGAGGCAGCAGGAGAAATTGCGAGCAGGATTACTGTGGAAACTTTTAAGGACTCTTTACGATTCAAACTACAGAATGCAGAATCCCTGATCGAAGTAAAAGCTGTCATAGCAAACAGTATCAGTGAATCTAACCTTGAGGTTCTCAGTTCCAGTAAAAAAAGTCCTGCCTTCCACCGTATGGGGGCAACAGCGGTTTGTGCCTGTCTGTGGAATGAGTCATTTGTTGTTGCCAATATAGGCGACAGCCGTGCATACCTTGTCAGGGAAGGGCGAATAAAACAGCTAACCACCGATCATTCTTTTATTCGAAAGCTTCTTGAAAAGGGGGCCATCAGCCGGGAAGAGGCGTTGACTCATCCCCAGCGTAACAGGATCACAAGGTATATCGGGAATAAAGAAAATGCGAGAGCAGATTTTTTTGATATAGCGGCATTACCAGGAGATTTTTTGATTTTATGCTCCGATGGTTTGAGCAGTGTAGTTCCGGAAAACGATATGTTAAATATTGTCAGGAAAAATCCTTCGATTGGAGAAATGGCTGAGGAATTTATACAAAAAACTCTTGAAGGCGGGGCGCCTGACAATGTGACGGTTGTTTTGTTGCGACCGGTTGAATATATTAAATAAACTACTTTTATGGACTATGATGTTATGAGATGCAAATACGTCTTATCCGGAGGAGATATGACATATGATTTGTCCTGAGTGCGGTAAACAAACACCCGATAATCTCAAACAGTGTGTAAAGTGCGGTGCCAATCTTGAGAAAAAACCGCCCGCTCCCCATACAGACTCAGCCGACAAAACAATATTAAATATCGGAAGCCATGATGAAAAACCTGATGCACAAAGATCTGCTCCGGCAGATAGAACACAGTTAACACCGGAAAGCAAAAATAATAAACCGTCCCCTCCTCCGACAGGCCCATCAGACCAATCCCCACCTTCCCCGGTCGGCAACGAACAAATGCCTGCTACAGAAGAAGAGACGCTACGCGCGGCTATTTCCGATCGATACGAAATTATTCGCAAGCTTGGTTCAGGTGGTATGGCTAATGTATATCTGGCGCGTGAAATCGCTCTGGATCGTGAAGTCGCTATTAAGCTTCTTCCTCAGGCATATCTCAGGGATGAGCAGTTTATTGCCCGTTTCAAACGCGAGGCACAGGTCGCTGCAAATCTCGAACATCCCCATGTTGTTAGGATCTACCAGATCAGTGAAGAAAAAAACCTCTGTTATTTTGTTATGAGTTATATACCGGGAGGTTCACTTGCGGACCAGATTAAAAAGCGCGGTGCACTTCCGATAAAAGATATCCTTCAGTGGGGTAGGGATGTCTGTTCAGCCCTCGGATATGCACATGACCACGGTGTTACCCATCGCGACCTTAAGCCCGATAACATCATGCTCGACAAAGGCAAACGTGCAGTGGTGATGGATTTTGGAATTGCCCGCGCAGCACAGGGAACGAGTCTCACTCAAACCGGATCGGTTATCGGTACACCCCAATATATGAGTCCCGAACAGGCACGAGGGGCGGATATTGATACCCGCAGTGATATTTATTCAATGGGTATGGTATTTTACCAGATGGCTACTGCAAGTCTGCCGTTTAAGGCTACGGATGCGGCTTCACTCATGTACATGCATGTACATGAAACTCCCGAACCCCCTGATGTAAGAAATGCTGATGTTCCTCCGTGGTTGAGGGATATTATACTCAAGTGCCTTGCCAAAAATCCGGTTGACCGTTTTTCGACCGCAAAGGAGTTACGTGAAGCACTTGAACAGCAGATTGCTCCGGATTTAAAAGTTACTCCAATACCGGGAAAGAAAAAGCCGGCAAAAAAAACCGGCCTGCTCATCGGTATTGCGGCAGTGGTTCTTATAGCAGCAGCGGGGGCATGGTTCTGGAGGGAGTCTGAACTTAAAAAAAGCGAACATGCCAGAATTGAAGCCCAGCGCAAGATAGAAGATAGAACAGTTCCCGAACCTTCTATCAGCCAGGATGACCAGTTGTATCAAAATGCGGAGATGGTTAACACCAGGCAGGCTTATACAACATATCTGGAAAAATATCCGGATGGTGCTCATATTGATGAGGCTGAACAGAAAATAGCTGCAATTGATGAAAAAGAACAGGCGCTGATAAGAGAAAGAGAGCAAAAACAGAGAGAAGCTGATGCACGCCGCGAAGTCGAACGCAGCCAGAAAGAAGAAAGCCGTCAAGCGGATGCCATACGACAGGATGACCTGGCATTTCAGCAGGCTGGGATGATTAATACCAGACAGGCTTATACGACGTATCTGACCTCATATCCGGATGGCCGTCACATCAGTGAAGCTCGTGCTAAAATCGCTTCTCTTGATGAGATGGATACCAAGCAGAAAACAGCTGAATCAGAGGAACAAACCCGTCGAGACAACGAGGCATTCGCACTGACAGAGAATACAAATACTGAAGAGTCTTACTCTGCATATCTCATATCATTCCCGAACGGTATTCACAGCAGTGAAGCAAGATCACGTATTTCTGCAATAAAAGAGCATGAAGCCTTTGGTGAAAAATTACGTGTAGCATTATCTTCATTATCGATCACGATGGCAAATATTGAGGCAGGAAGTTTCCAGATGGGATCGAATAACGGCGGCGGAGATGAAAAACCTTTGCGTACAGTAAAAGTAGCTGGATTCAAGATGAGTACTACTGAGGTTACCCAGGCTCAGTACAATGCAATCATGGGAACTAACCCTTCTTTCCATAAGCTGGACGAGAACTGCCCTGTAGAAAATGTTACCTGGAAAGATGCACTCACCTTCTGTAACAAGCTCAGCGAAAAAATTGAATTGGAACCCTGCTACGACCTGAGCAGCGGCACATGCGATTTCAGTAAAAACGGTTTCCGCTTACCGACCGAAGCTGAGTGGGAATATGCCTGCAGAGGGAATTCTGGTTCTGATTATAGTACCGGCAACGGTGAAAGTGCACTATCCAGGGCCGGGTGGTATGCTGGAAACAGCGGAGAAAAATCTCATGCGGTAGGTCAAAAAACATCCAATGCTTTCGGACTTTATGATATGCATGGAAACGTATGGGAATGGTGCAACGACTGGTACAGTAAAAAATCATACGAACTGGATACCACCGAAAACCCCACCGGCGTTGAGAGCGGAAGCGAACGCGTTATCCGCGGAGGCGGCTGGCTTGACTGGCCCAAAGACTGCAGGTCTGCAAAGCGCCGAAACTACAAACCCGATAAAAATTACAGCGATATAGGGTTCAGAATTGTGAGACGTTAGAATAACACTTAAGAGAACTAAAAATATATCCATACAAAAAAACCGGTCAAACAGAGATTAACTGATTGACCGGTTTTTCATTTCTTGTTTATTGCTACTTCTTAAAAGCCTTCGCAAATCCACCGATAGCTGCAAGAACTGCCAATACGAGGAGAACAGTTAAAATTGTAATTCTTTTGTTTTTACCTGTAATGGTTTCGTTCATCTCGCTTTCCAAAGCAGTATTATCACTCTGGAGCCTGCTGATCTGCTGCCTGTTTTGTGCAATGGTATTATTAAGCTCAGCTTCAGTACTTCTGAGCGCAGAGATTTGCTCATCCCTGGCGGCAATTTGCTCTTCTTTTTCATCAAGCTGTTTCTTTAAGGAGCTTGCCTGCCTTTCCAGGGTATTGATACGATTCTTTGCTTTTTCAGCTTCTTCATTTCCTTCAGCCACAGCGCTTTCAAGATTGGATTTTTCCCTTTCAATGCCTGAAATCTGACTTCTGAGTTGTCTTCCAGTACTGGACAACTCATCTTTTTCATCCTGGGCACGGCTGATGGCATTCCGGGTTTCATCAAGCTGCGCTTTCAGATCATTAATTTCTGCATCAAGTTCCCTGATCCTGCTCTGGGACTGCTGAATCTGTTTTTTCTGATCATCAAGCATCTTTTGTGTTTCTTTGCTTGCGCCACATCCGACTATCATGAGAATTAACAGGCTGCAAACAATCATGGGAAAGAAATAAGCTCTCCTGAACATAAATCAAACTCCTTTTAAAAAATTAAACTAACTTATTACAATTTTTTATACAATAACGTATATGTTTTAGTAAAACAAGAAAAATATTCATTTCTTATAAATTTTTTTATTTATAAAATTTTACATGAAATCAGGCTTTTTCAGTTTCAAACCTCGGAAGCGAATGGTCCTCGATTTCGCTGATGCCTACGGGTCGACCGCCCTCAACACCCGATTTGTGAGCCATGAGCACGGTTGCCACCTTATTCAAAATATCATCGCTATTTTCCGGTGATACTCCTGTTTCAAACATCCTGTCAATAACACGGAGAAGCGGCATCCAGAGATGTTCGTCATGGTCGATCCCACGGCTTCCCTCCCAGAAAATTCCCTGCTCAACGACATCGTTATCCAAATGCACCTTAGCCCAGTTACGAAACGGCTGACCGAACCAGGTTGATGCCACACCGATCACGGGATCACGCTCCTCAGATGTTTTTTCATACTCAAGATGAGTCATCACAGGAGGAATTCGGAGTGGATCTTCATCCGCCGCCCAGGTCATTCCATGTGTGGAACATTTTACAACCTTCCCGCCGACAAGCATCTGCGCGGTTTCAAGAATATGAGGCATATAGGAACAAAAGTTAGCTGTGGAACCATCGATATAGTAATGCTGTACCTTTTGTGGATCGATACGTGATTTCGCAACCTGAAATTCATTCATCCAAGGAGCACACGATCCGGTAATCAACGGGCAGTTATTTTCTTCTGCAAGCCGTATAATCTCGCGTGCATCGTGCATCGTCCATGCTACAGGGCGGTTGATAAATAACGGCATGCTTTCCTCAAGAAACGGCCGTGCCAGATTCAAAGAGTCCTCGGGATCCATGATAAATACAGCATCAACCAGTTTCACCATTTCTTCAGGATGTCTGACTGTATGTTCAACGCCAAGCTCCCACGTATATTTATTTCTGTCGTGATAATTACTGAGGGATTCGACTCTTTTTTTCTTGAAATCATCCGTACCCTTTAACGAACTGATATAGCCGTCATCCTTCCCCCAGACCGCTGTCACACGCATATTTGTTCTGGGCGGAACCGAAGGCTCATTGATCGGCTGAGTATATGCCATTGCATGAGAATAAGGGCCGAGACCCACCATACCCACGCGTATAAAATCCCGCTTGATCAAACGTCGCGCTATTGCAGGTTTCCTGGCGTGAACTGTAGTGGAAATCAAACCTGCGACCGCACCGGCAGTTGCTGTATTAGTAAGAAACTGTCTTCTTTTCATTTTTCCCCTCGCTCCGGAATTTCGTTCCATTTTTCAATCCGCACAGTTGGGAGACGGTAGTCGCCTACATTATCAATCATAACCGGGCGGTTTCCCTCGTTTGCCGATCTGTATGCGGCAATGACGACTTTGAGTTTATCGAGAATGTCCTTCCGGGTCTCGAGTGATTTATTTGTGGCAAAAACCTCCTGCATATTAATGAGAAAATCACGGAAGCTCAGTTCTCTGTTTGCGCTGTTTGTAACGCCCTCGAGGGTTGTGTGATCGTGATAATAAACCTTATACCACATCCCCTCTTTTTTGTAACCGCCAAGGGTTAAAACTCCCTGTATAGGTGGATTACCACCACGCGGTTCATATTCAAGTTGGATACGTGACACCGGAATACTGTCGGGATCATAACCTTTTGAACCATTCCAGCCAAACAGCGCCACCTTTCGCACTCCGTCCCCTACAAGCCAGTGAACCGGCTCCAGACCGTCATTGGCATACGATGTAAAAAAGTGATGCCAGGTAGAAGCAAAGAATGAGGCGATATCATCGCGTTTAACCTTGGCATTAAGCACAAGATTCTGGTGCATGCCGGCAGTGAACGAACCGGTGTAAACGGCGGAACCTGTGGATTCGGCAAGGTCGAGAATGCGCTCGCATTCGGACACACTGACCGCCACAGGGCTGCAGATAAATATGGGCTTTCCCTGTTTAAGGAACGGTTCAGCAAGGTCATAGGCTCTGTCGAAATCCATGATCATAGCAGCATCAACCTCATCAACCATCTCCAGATAGTCACTGCATACATTGGGTGTGGAGCACATTTTGGCGATACCCTCGGGAGACTGTTCATCACTTGCCCAGAAATCGAGCATCTTTTTTACCCATTCCTGACTCCCCCTGTAATTCTTTGCATAATCGTCACCCCAGATGTGTGTCACACGCATGTTAAGGAAGTTATAATCCCTGTAAATGTTGTTTATCACACGGATATAATGACCATAGAACGAAAATGGACCTGTGCCGACCCAGCCGACACGAATGACTTTCTGGTACTCGGGAATCTTTTCTTGCGCCATAATTACATACCCCCTGGAACCTGTATCATAAATTTCTTTTTTATTATACTATATAGTTCCTGTCAGTAAAATAATACAC
>JBHPFF010000021.1:0-31521 GCA_042572165.1 Candidatus Latescibacterota bacterium
CTTCGTTAAATTTTGCTACGTATATGTTTGATAAACAGTGAAATATCGCATTTGAGCGACACATATCCATTGAATTTACTCAGACAGCAGTGTTGTTAAACAGAATAGCAACGCAATCGTTCTATCCGAGACAATATCTTGGCAAACCACCTCTTGTCAATAAGAGACGCGGGTTCGATTCCCGTGTCCTATGCAAATTGGAGCACTCCTAATACTTATATTATCAATCAGTTCTAGCTAACTCATTTAGTCATTAAATGCTTACGGGATTAAACGGGGATTATTTGAGAGTATTTTTTGTATTGTTTTTTCAAGATTAAACAAGAAATCGAAAATCTGGTACGACGAGCATTGAATAGTAAGTCGTAACTCAGGTCTTTACAGGTGGAAGGTAGTCTACTATGTCACACTTTTCAACCGGCTTTTACAAATAGAACCGTTAGTTTGTTTTTGGCCGTTCTATCCCTGTTGACGGAACTCAAACAGAAAAGGATACACTTGAAATACCTTCTTATTACGGTTTAAACCATGTATATTGGAAACGGCAGATTGAAGTCACCATTTTCGGAGAAAGAAAGACCATGTATACTTATCAGAAATCAGGCAGGTTCTTTGCCCAGCATTCCGATGGAATGGAGGAGGTTGCTGTCCAAGAACTTCGCGAGCTGAATGTAAAGAATATCAAGCCCTTCTTTCGTGGTATTTTCTTTGAAACTGACAATGCCGGACTATACCGTGTCAATTACATGTCGCAGATATTATCGAGGATTCTGGCTCCCTTGTTGACATTCGACTGCCACAGTACCCGTTACCTTTACAAAACGGCATGTAAAATCGACTGGAGCGATTTCATGACGGTGAATACCACCTTCGCCGTGTCTGCAACGGTGTCGCACAGCAAAATCACACATTCGCAGTATGCGGCGCTCTGTCTCAAGGATTCGATAGTAGATTACTTTCGCAATCGTTTCGGAAAAAGGCCCGATGTCGATACGAAGGCCCCTGATATCTGGTTCAACCTGCATATCCAGAATAACCGTGCAACTGTCAGTCTTGATACATCCGGAGGGTCGCTTCACCGCCGCGGCTACCGTACCGAATCGGTCGAAGCTCCCATGCAGGAAACGCTTGCGGCGACTATAATAGGACTTTCAGGGTGGGATGGTGCACGGCCTCTTTACGATCTCATGTGCGGCTCCGGAACTTTGCTCAGCGAAGCTCTGATAAAGTACTGCCGGATCCCACCGGGGATTTTCAGGACCAGGTTTGGATTTGAGAATATGCCTGATTACGACAAGGCGCTCTGGGCAGAAGTCAAACGAGAAGCAGACAACCGTAAGCGGGAATTGCCCGACGGCCTTATATCAGGAAGTGACATCTCGCCCAAAGCTGTGAGTTTCGCACGAAAAAATATTGGGAAGCTACCAGGCGGCAGTACTGTCAGCCTGGCCAAAAAAGATTTTAACTCGATTTCCGGCCTGGAAAATACTCTAATTGTCTGTAATCCTCCTTATGGTATCCGTAGCGGAAAAAACGAGAATCTGCCGGAATTCTACCACTCCCTCGGAGAATTCCTGAAACACAGATGCACCGGCGCCGAAGCCTTTATTTATTTTGGCGATCGAAGCATGCTGAAACACATGGCGCTCAAGAAGTCATGGAAAAAGGAACTGAAGAACGGGGGGCTCGAGGGTATTCTGGCTAAATTTGAGATGTACTGAAATGTAAATCCATTTCACAGTGAAGGTCTTCCGGTTTGACACCTTCAAGTAGCGAAGACAGCGTATACTGCTTCCTGCATGGGGCGATTGTCCTGGATCGTAATATCAACCTCGGTGTTCTCTTTCAAATCCAACTGGTCAGCGATAGACCTCCGAATACGTATCCCAAGGCTATTGCCCCATTTCTGTACCTTGCTGTGACAGTTCATCTTAAATCTCGCCGTTGATATATGTATACACAAGAGTATATACCTGCTGTTCCACCCCTTCTTTTCAATCTTCATTGATTATTACGGAACGATAGGTTGTCATTAACAAATATTTGCCCGCAAACACTCTTGAATTATTGTTTCTCGCAAAGTTCGCTAAGGCCGCAAAGAAAAAAATGATTTGTATGGTTTTGAAATAAGTTTCATATTCAATAAAACTTTTTTTCGATCTGAGAAACGAGATCAATGAACAAATACATTACATTTTTCTATGCGCTTTTGCGTCTCTTTACGAGGTAAAATAAATGCAAATGAAAAAGCCAAAAAGGAAAACAAAAGAAACTGTCATACTATCAAAACAATACGATCTTGCAATTATCGGTGCGGGTCCCGCTGGTATGATGGCCGCAATTCGTGCATCGGAATGTGGTGCCGATGTGGTTCTTTTAGAAAAAAATCATACTCCGGGAGCAAAGTTATTATTAACGGGCAAGGAAAGGTGCAACATAACTAATACCAAAGATGATATTATGGATTTTACCGCCAATTTCGGAAAAAACGGTAAATTCCTTATCACAGCACTCAATCGTTTTGGGGTGAGTGATACGCTTGATTTTTTCCATAAAAACGAAATGGAAACAATAATAGAAAGAGGCGGCCGGATATTTCCTGAAGGAGGAACGGCAAAAGATGTTCAGGAACTTTTTTACAGGCTCATTAAAAAAAATAACATTGCTCTGCTTTCCGATTGCACAATAAAAAGTATATCTCAAAAGAAAAATATGGTGGGGGAAATTGTTCTTGATAATAGAGACGAAATTAAAGCAAAAAATTATCTCCTCAGCACAGGTGGACTCTCTTATCCCCTGACTGGTTCAACCGGCGACGGTTATATCTGGGCGAAACAGATGGGACATACGATAATTCATACGGAGCCAGCGCTTACACCGTTATTCGTTAAAGAAAGATGGATGGATGAGATAGGCAGATTACGTCTTAAAAACGTCACAATATCTGTTATTCAGGATAATAAAATACAGGATAGCCGATTCGGTGAAGCATTGATTTTGGGAACATGCCTGAGCGGGCCGATAATTCTGGACATGAGCAAAAAAATAGGGAAGTTGCTGGAAAACGGACATACACAATTATTCATCGATTTCAAACCGGCTTTGACCTTCGAAAAACTGGACAAAAGACTCCTGCGTGACTTCGAAAAGCATAATAACAAAGAGGCAAAAAATATACTTTCCGAATTGCTACCACAAAAACTCATTCCCGTATTCCTGAAGCTTTCAAAGATTGATCCACTGAAAAAAGGCCGGGAAATAACGAAAGAAGAACGCAAAAAACTGCGGCTGCTCCTTAAACAATTCCCGCTAACAGTGAAATGTTTGTCAGGTTTCAACAAAGCGATTATCACATCCGGCGGTATATCCTTAAAAGATATCGACCCGAAAACAATGCGGTCGAAAATAATACAAAACTTATTCTTCGCCGGAGAAATCCTGGACCTGGACGGGCCGACCGGAGGATATAACCTGCAGGTATGCTGGAGTACCGGCTATCTTGCGGGAGAGAATGCCGCTGAGAGCTGATGTGCATTGTACCTGTCACGCTCATCACAATGGTGTATCAGTATCAATGATGCCGCCTCCAAGAACTGCATCACCGTCATAAAACACAGCGCTCTGTCCCGGAATTATTGCCAGCTGCGGGGTATCGAATGTCACCTCCGCTCCACGTTGCTAAGGGCGGTTAAAAAGTGAGACGGGTGGCGGTCGAATTATATAAAAACATCGCGCCGTCAAACGATACCATTGACACCAAATAAAAAAAGTGGCTCCTGAAATATAGGACGCGGATTCGATTCCCGCGTCTTTTTTCATATCAAATTTGATTGAAACAACAGTTTTACCCTTATTCCCATCCGTATACAATTTTTTTAAATCTTACTATTTACCACTTTAAAATGAAAAATGACCCTAATAATCCAGAATAATCTGTATAAAACCTCAAATCATTCAGATTATTAATCTCACCCTTTTTATCATACTGATTTTAAAAAATACTCTTGATACTATTGTATTTAAAGATAAAACTGAAAAAGAATAAATTTTAGTAGTAGCATGATGTTCGTCAGAAATATAGTAACAAATCGTCTGAAAATTATTAGCAAAAATATTATCATGATAATATTATATACACTAAATATTCTCTTTTCTGACTAAGGTCAATATCTCTAATTGTTGAATCAAAACTTGTATATTTTGAAAATTCAGAAAAAATCCATTTTGTTGAAAAAATGATTGTTTGAACTATATAATAAGGCTATTATTCATTCATGAATCAAATCGACTACAAACACAATCCTGAGTAAATTTGATATGGGAAAAACTGTTAGTAATGCAATAAGTGCTGTGTAACTATTAGGAGGAATTATGTCCCTGGCAAGCGAACTTAATCCAACAGTCCGGTTACTCATGGGACCCGGTCCCAGTGATGTTCACTACAGAGTGTTAAAGACAATGGCTACTCCAGTAATTGGTCATCTAGATCCGCAGTTTATCCAGATTATGGATGAATTGAAGGAGATGCTGCGAAACTTATTTCGAACAAAGCACGAATTGACTTATGCCGTATCTGGTACCGGTAGTGCAGGTATGGAAACCTGCTTCGTCAACCTACTGGAACCTGATGATAATGCCCTTGTATGTGTCAATGGTGTTTTTGGCAACCGGATGAGTGATATAGTCGAACGCTGTGGGGCGAGACTAATTCGAATTGACGCTCCCTGGGGAAGTCCCATTGATCCAGAACAGGTAAAACATGCCTTGGAGAAATGCAGTCCCAAACTGGTGGCAATAGTTCACGCGGAAACCTCTACGGGCGTTCTTCAGCCGCTGGATGAAATCGGCAAAATGGCTCACGACGCTGGAGCGTTGTTCCTTGTGGACGCGGTTACCTCTCTGGGTGGAACAGACGTGCGCACGGACAATTGGGGTATTGATGCGATATATAGTGCTCCTCAGAAATGTATCAGTGCCCCACCTGGATTAGCCCCTGTTTCTTTCAGTCCCAAGGCAGTGAAAGTAATGGAGCAAAGAAAAACTAATGTTCAGAGCTGGTATCTGGACATGAGCATGGTGAGAAAATACTGGGAAGGCGCCAAACGTGTGTATCATCATACAGCGCCTATTTCCATGATTTATGCCCTGCATGAGGCGCTCAGACTGATATTTGAGGAAGGTCTTGAGGCACGCTTTGAACGACACCGTCACAATCACGAACTGCTCAGGAATGGACTGGAAGCTCTGGGTTTTGAATTCATAGTTGCCCCTAAGTATCGTCTGCCAATGTTGAACGCAGTAAAGATTCCCCGTGGAGTGGATGATACGGTAGTGCGACGAAAGTTACTCGATGAGTTCAATATAGAAATCGGAGCCGGACTGGGAGACTTCGCTGGCAAAGTCTGGCGTATTGGTCTGATGGGATGCAGTTCTAATGAAAATCATGTTACTTTACTATTAGCAGCTCTGAAAAAAATCATGGACGATGGGTAATTTCCGGAGGAAAAATGGACAAGACAAAACTCAGAAATTTTGAGCGAGAACTACGGAAGTGCACCAAAGGGGACGTTTCTTTTGATGAGGTTACATTGGGCATCTACTCCACAGATGCCAGCATCTACCAGATAAAGTCGGTGGCTTTGTGTATGCCTCGCGACGAAGATGACGTCCGTGCAGCCGTTCAGACCGCTGCCGCGCACAATGTCAGCATTCTACCTCGTGGTGGGGGTACCAGTCTAGGCGGTCAAGCTGTTGGCAATTCTATGATCATTGATTTTACCAAATACATGAAAAGAATTCTTGAATTGAACATAGATCAGCGCTGGGTTCGCGTTCAGCCTGGCATTGTTCTTGATGAACTCAATGCCATACTCGCCAAGCACGGCCTTCTCTTTGCACCTGATCCCGCAACAAGCAGTCGGGCTACCATCGGGGGTATGATAGGAAATAACTCCTCCGGTACTAAAAGCATCATCTACGGCAAAACTCTTGATCATGTACTGGAGAGTAAAGTCTTACTGTCAGACGGAATTACCCTGGAATTAAAGCATCTCTCTCAGGAAGAGTATGACCACCGCTCAATGTCAACTAACAGAAACACCCGCGAGGCAGAAATACACAGCAGGTTCAAAAAGATCATCGAAGCTAACCGAGATGAAATTGAAAAAAAATTCCCGAAAGTTATGCGCCGTGTACAGGGGTATAATCTCGATTCTTTCACCAATACAGACAGCTGGAATCTAACCAAACTAATGGTAGGTAGCGAAGGTACACTGGCCGTTTTTTTAGAAGCAAAGCTTAACCTTGTCCAGCTACCCAAGCAAAGAGTACTTTGCGTGGTTCATTTTGACGAACTGCCCGAAGCCATCAGTACCGTTGCACCAATCTTGAAACACAAACCATCAGCGATTGAGATATTGGGGCACGATATAATTTTACGGGCTCGTAAAAACCTGAATGTTGCACCTTTGTGTGGCTTTATCCAAGGTGATCCCCATGCGTTACTAATCGTTGAATTCTATGGTGATACCCTGGATGAGGTGAATCAAAAAGCAGAAAATCTTGCTGCGGACCTGCAAAACCAGAAGCTCGGTTATGCCTGGCCTGTAATAATTCAACCTGCCGAACAGGCAAAGGTATGGGGTGTCAGGAAAAATGGACTGGGACTCCTGCTCGGTATGAAGGGCGACCGCAAACCCTTGCCCTTCATCGAGGATTCTTGCGTGCCTATTGAGGTTTTACCGGAATACATCGATCAGATACTAAAATTTTGCATGGAACGCTATGTACCTGTAGCTATGTACGCTCACGCAAGTGTTGGGACCATCCATGTTCGGCCGGTTTTGAATCTGAAAAATCAAAAAGACATTGATAATATGAAAGCCATCGCCGAATTTGCCTTTGGATTGGTGACTAAATATAGAGGCTCCTGGAGTGGTGAGCATGGCGACGGTCGTGTTCGAAGCCCATTCCTGGAAAGATACTTCGGTCCTCAGATTTACAACACCTTGAGGGAGGTTAAAAATCTGTTTGATCCTGTTGGTCTTATGAACCCGGGAATAATCATTGACCCAAATCCCATGGATCAGAATCTCCGTTACGGCACCATATACAAAACGCCATCAGACTCCACCGAGTACCATTACCGCGAAGATGGTTCCTTCTCTGCTGCAGTGGAAATGTGCACCGGTGTGGGGACATGCCGACAGAATCTTATAGGTACAATGTGTCCAAGTTTCAGGACTACCTTCGACGAGGAACACTCTACGCGCGGTCGCGCCAACGCTTTACGTCTGGCATTGTCTGGGCAGTTCGGCCCCGGAGGAATGACCAGTAAACGACTCTTCGAGGTCATGGACCTCTGCCTTTCCTGTAAAGGCTGTAAGTCAGAATGCCCCAGCAATGTGGACATATCAAGGCTAAAAAGTGAGTTCCTTCAAAAGTATCATGATGTCCACGGAGTACCCTTGCGAGAAAAAATTGTTGCCAGCTATGCCGAAATAGCTGCTACGATGGCAGGCTGGAAAGCTCCGATTGTCAACCGGATCCAAAAAAACTATCTGTTTCGCAAAGCATTTGAAAAAATCGCCGGCTTCGATAGCCGACGCAAACCTCCTGAATACGCTCGCGTACTATTCTCTGAGTTGTTTGCCCAACAGCTAAAAACCAATGGCAAATATGGCAAAAAGGTTGTACTTTTTAACGATACTTACATGAACTTCTATCAGACCAACATCGGCATATCAGCTGTGGAACTTCTGGAATCGTGTGGTTACAATGTAATTTTAGCAAGTGCCGGCTGCTGCCAGAGACCAAGAATTTCTCACGGCTTTTTACGAGAGGCTAAAACAAAGGGCGAAAAAACTCTCCGTAACTTGGATAAATACATTCAACAAGGCCTCAAAGTTGTGGTCTGTGAGCCCAGTTGCTGCTCAGCCTTGACTGACGACTTACCCGACCTTATTGGTGAAGAACAACTAGGACATCGTATAAAAGAAAACGTAATGATGATCGATGAATTTCTGTCACGGGAGATCCAAATGGGTGAGCTAAACTGTGAATTCACATCTTCATTTAACAAGATACTAATTCATGGTCATTGTCACCAGAAATCACTTTACGGTACAACTGCCATGAAACATGTGCTCATTCGTGTGCCGGAAATCACTGTAACAGAGATTGATTCTGGCTGTTGTGGTATGTCCGGGTCTTTTGGTTATGAAAAGGAACACTTTGAACTTTCATTACAAATAGGGGAGAACAGGCTATTCCCTGCTATACGTAATCGTGAAAATGGAACGACCGTGGTAGCCTGTGGTTTCAGTTGCCGTCACCAAATTGCTTACGGAACGGGAGTAAAAGCCCTTCACTGGGTCGAGACTCTCCGCGGCAAAGCCAGGCCTATGCAATAAGGATGAGGGAACTTACTTGTAGTAAGCTATGGATAAGCGATTTTATAATTGAACTCGTGACCTCCTGATCGCCAGTCAACCAAGTCTTGTATGCATAATATTTCGTAATATATTGATTATTAACACAATACAACGGCTTCCGCACAAAGTTAAATTTTGCATAAATGACCATATTCCGTATATTTTACTACCATCTTTGGCAAGAATTGGCAAGGTGGGATTGGGTTAAGGATTTAAAATTCTTACCATACATTATTACCGTTATACTTTTCAACCGGCTTTTACATCTGATATAAACTGATACATTACCTCTCCTTCTAATTCACCATTGCTGACACAAAACTGAGATTGCACGCCCTTTATGATTACCTTCGTTCCAGCTAACCAATGATGCCGGAATAAAATTTCGAAAGAATCGTCGTAAGTTATTGTTATTGTGGAGTAAAGCTGGATTCTCACCCCTCGATCATACCGTTTAGTTTCTCACGGTAATACCCGAATTCTTCCCATGGCACTTCCGGGGGAATGAGATGATCGCCGAAGGGAATGTAGCCGCCTGTTTTGAGCACCTCGCCGACCGGCTCAAGTATCTCGTCTATCCGCTGTCTACCGTGACGTATCTCCGACTTTGGGATGCCGCCCATCAATTGCAGTTCCGGGAATGTATTACGTATCTTTACAAGATCCATACCGCAGCTTACTTCGATTGGATACATGCCGGTGATGCCTGCTTCTACAAACAGGTGGATAATATCTAAACAGTCGCCGTCCGTGTCAATAAATATCGTGTTGACCCCATGCTCCTTCAGGAATGAGGTCAGTCGTTGATAATAGGGTACCATGAATTCTGTTATCGTTGCCGGAGAGACCATTGACCCAGTCCCAGCGGACATGTCTTCCCATATAATGAAAAGATCTACATCGATTTCCGAAAGGACTTCCTCGTAAACCGCGAGCCATACTTCGGTGAATGTTTTCTGTATATCGTGAATAATATCCGGCTGGTCATAATAATTATAAAAAAGGTATTCGTATCCCATGAGATGAGCAAGCGTTCCGAAGTATCCGTGCGGATAACCTCCCAGGGTTACAACATAGTCACCGGACCTGTATTCCCGGACAAGCTCGCTCCAGTTCGCAGGGAATCTTCCCCTGATGTCTTCGAGGTTCAAGCGCTCGTATTTCAATTTTTCCCAGCCCGGCCAGTCTTTGATAACATTTTCGAGAGCGGAAGGGAGAACGCCGGTCTTTTTCGAGAAAATCCTCTTAACACCGTCAATATCGATATACCTGAGATATTCATCGTCCTCGCTGATTATTTCTGTCTCGAACATTGGGTGGAACAACAGGTTAACATCAACCAGCTTCTGTCCGGTGTCCATGTTCAGGGCAACACGTACATCGTTGTCTTGGACAAATCCCTGGGTCGGATGGTAAAGGCCTCCGCCGAGTACTGCTATTCCCTCGGGGAGTTTGCCGCTCCTGATCGAATTCCAGCAGGGCATGTACAACGATGATGTCGGTGTAGTGACATCACGCTGCAGCTCCGGATAATTGCGCAGCAGCAGCCCCTCTTCATACCAGTTTTCAATCGTTCTTCCCCAGTATCCGAATTCCCATTTCGGCGCAGCAACACCGGTATTGAAGTTTTTCATGACCTCTCGGAATCTTTCCCGTACGGTCATTTGTACCTCCTCATAAGATTTACTATTTCAATTCAGACCAATCCAATTTTTACATTCCAAGCGAGGCTAAATAGTTCCCCAGTCCGATCACGAATGTCGATCCGATGAGCACCAGTATTCCCGAAATGATGATCGTAAGCGTGCGCGGGCTCGAACCTTTCCATTCCCTGAAGATCAGCCCCCATATATTGCTGAAAACAATAATAAACGCCATATGGATGCTCCAGCTGGAGAAATCGTATTTCCCCATTTTTGTCGTACCCATACCGTAGAACATGAACTGAAAATACCATATGATTCCCGCCAGAGCTGAGAAAAAATAATTGAAAAAGAGCGATGCATTGCCACTGTTCAGGTAGTTGTCCGAGGATTTATTTTTCATGTTCAGGAACATGCACCACAGGAAATTAGTGGTAAATCCGCCGGCCATAATGACGATAAACACCGGACCGTTCTGAAAAAGAGGGACGGTTCCAAGCGCAACAGCCTTTTCGGCAATTGGTTTCCCCGCTGCGAGCCCGAATGCAAAACATGCACTCATTATCCCGCAGACTAAGGCAATCCAGATACCTTTTTTAAAATCAAATTCCTTTATTGATTCTTTCTTCTGTTCTTCGGAAAGCTCATGTTCTTTCGAAATACCCGCCCAGCCGCATATAGCGATACCCACTAAGCATACCAGAATTCCACCGAGAGTAACCTGACCGGAGGTACTTGTTATCAATTCGCCGAATGTGCCGAAATAGATCGGCGGCATGATCGTACCGAATGCCGCACAATACCCGAGAGCCATGGCATACCCGAGCGACATGCCGAGATACCGCATCGAAAGCCCGAAGGTAAGTCCTCCGACACCCCAGAGCACGCCGAATATATAACTTGCTGCCATACTGCCCTTCGGGGCGGATGCAAAGACATTCATAAACCCGGGAACGGTTATGAATACAACAAGCCATGGGACAATGATCCATGCAAAAACACCGCTTATGATCCAGTAGCTTTCCCATGCCCAGTTCTTAACCTTTCTGAAAGGGATGTAAAAGCTTCCGGCGGCGTAACCTCCAAGAGCATGAAGAAAAATACCCAGAACAGGATTCATGTATATTCCTAATCAACGATTGCTAATAATCCGACATTCCCCAGTTATGATAAAAGTCAGGGGATAATATAAATCAAAGTCAATATTTTATCAATTTTTGATTCTAAAAAGCTGATATTTGCTTTGTCCTGCCCCACTCTTTGGACCACTTCTTGTGTTAGTCACCCAGCCGTTTTCGTGAGTCGAGGGGTAAAACTATCAAAGCTGCTGACTATATACAGGGTTGATTAAATTGAAACCCTTTTTATGATTTTCTATTCATCATTATCTTATCTGTATATCTTTGCTACTAATTTGATGTTTATATAGATTTCTATGATTCATCACACTATTCATTCAACGACAGTATCAATCTATGTTGTGACGATAATCAATATATAACCAATACTTTCATTTGTATGGGAATAGTAAACAACATTACCGTTTCTGCTTGATTTTCGGTAGTCCACGAATATTTTAATAACCTCGATGCTTAAATATTTCAATCATCTGATGCATATTTTTTTCGCCACCTTTGAGGGCAGCAGATAAGAAGACATTAGGAACATTACCCCCAGTACGATGGTGTATCTCACATACAATTTCCATGCAGGTCGCCCAGAAAATTTGATTGAGCAATGCTCCGGATGTCGGGCATACTTTCTGTTCAAATCCCGGAATTGCATACAAACCATACGTGTCACACATGGTTCCGACATGAACATCAGTTTCTTTTGGAACTGTACGTCCTTCTGGGATTTTATTATCGCGAGTCATAGGTCCCATTGAAACCACTTTAGCGCCGATTTTTCTTATCGTACCAATAACCTTGAGGTCAACTTCATCATCTGGTTTTGAAAGACCCATGATTATCAGGTCTTTAGGTGATGGTGTCTCTTTACCAGCCCAGTTATTCCATCCGATAATGTTTCCATCATTATCCGCAGAAATTCCCTGAGTGAGGACAAGACCGCCACGCCGTCCACGAGCTTCAGCAGCAAATCCTCCATAGCGGTCGTATCCATAAACCCTTCCACCTGAGAGAACAGAGTCAACCGCCATTCGAGCAATTTCATGAATACTACCCAATTCTGCGCCAATCTGCTCGATTTGTGACATAACAGTTTCAAAATAATCGTCCATGAGCGGGTTGTACAGATCTATTGAAGAAGTATTCTTTTCCCAATTTATTGCAGGTTCATCGCCGCTCACTGGCACTGATTTTCCTTCACGAGCAAGTATACGACAAGCATCTGCTACCATCATCCAGAAAGTAGCCATACCTATGATACTGGATACAGGACCAACAGGAGCTGTTATTCCGGGAATCTGCATGACTGCACCATGAGTAGTTATATTGGTTTCAATCCATATTCTCGAGTACGGTCGTATTCTTACTTTTGCTGATTCATGCTCGATAAGTTCAGCGCCTTTTGCATCCATGCCCCAGGGTACTGGACTGCCAATGACAAAGATATCCTTTTTTTCAAGGTCGCTCACGATATTCCTCAAGTTTATATTCGCAAGAAAGAGGTCGCCATCTTTTGCTTTCTGTGGGTCGTATCCATCATTGAATATATCGGGAAGGCCGTTTCGTCCGGGGAAACGTATATCGATATTATGCCCATGCCCCATATCCCACATACACCAGCATGTTCCGCCTTTCATCTTTGTACGGGCAATCATATACGCTGCTTCAAGCATGTTATTAGATTGGGTGTTACGTATCCAGGTTAGCATTTCACGTACTTTTTGTGTGTACATAAGGGAAAGCGGTTCGGGTGATGAAAATGAGTATTTAACAACATAATCCTCTGGCGGCGCACTCTGTGAGATTGCTTTCTTTACATAATTGGTCATACAGGCTACAGTAAAAGGGATAAGTGATAATACTTCACGCCTTTCCATTTTTTTTCCTTCTTATAAATGTTTTTTGTACGCTAATCGATTATTAATATGATAAATGTACGTCTTCAGAACAATTTGGACACTTTCAGTTAAAATTTAAGGTGTACTTTTCACAAACAGCAAGTGTTTTTTTAAACATCCTTTCCCAAGGTTATAATTAAGCTATATGAGGGTCGGATTGCAGTATATGGCGATGTTCTATCCTGTTAGCTATTGGCCATATGGCCATAACCTTCACTCAGATCATGGATTCTGTTTAACAACACCATTATTGACTATGATATAACTATGTTTTGAAGAAAACAGAACAAATGATAAATATGTGTTAATAAAATAAATAAGTAGAAATGACTGAATTAATTACAAAATATTTTTTCTATTTATACTATATTACAAACAAGATTGCATGAAATAAGTCAAGACCTTAAAGTACTGTAAAAAGACAATGGTCAGGTAAGCGAACCTTACATAACATCTCCGATTGGTTAACCGTATAAGTTTTCCCTATCATGATTTGATTGGACTGCTGGATAACCGTGAAAACGTATCATGAATCCAGCGGAAAGTAATAAACTCCATGTAAACCTGCAGTAAGCAGAACTCCAGGTTTTCTACATACATTACACAATGCTATTCAATACGCTCGTTTTCCGGGATATGCATAAGCATCACAGCGCAGTGACCGAAACGTTCAACCCCTAAATCTGGCTTGTAATCGGTGAAAGCTCCGTTCCACAACATGAAGAGTTTTTCACCCCTGTCATCGAGTTTCAGAGAGTATGAACCTGTCGGAATATAGCCGTATTTTTCATAGTAATAGGGAAGCATAAATGCGAGTACCTTCTTTTTGTTTGTTTTTGTATCATACTGGATTACGGGAGCACCTTCTGTGTAAGTTTGTACCTGATAATAAATATACCTTCCTCCGGGACTGCGCTCCATGGTACAGGTATACCGCTGATCACCCGGCCAGTTGAGGCCTCTATCAATGATTTCATCATTGTCGGGATCAAATGTGAAAAGTTCCCCACTGTTGGTCACACCCCAGAACAGACCATCGGGTCCGCGGTCACGTGTCTGGGCACGCATTTGATCGTATGTTCCTGTACGTGCGTTTGGAGGCATGTGGGAGTTCATCAAAGAAAAGCGGTTTTTTACAGGGTCATAGCAGATCATGTGGTGCTTTTCGTCGTATTCATCAGCATTTGAGGTGTAGACCATACCGGTTTTGCTGTCGAGGAGAATAGATCGGTTAAACCACTCTATTCCTTTCGGCAGGTAGCCAGCCCATCGAGTCTTCTGCTCGTTTATATCCCACGCAAGAAATTCGTTGAAAAGGCTGACCGCGAATAGCATACCACGCTGTGTGTCAACACGGTGATAGGGCCATGAAGTCCTGGGCAAAGGTGCACCATAGTCCACGAAATCTCCGGTAGTCAGATCACAACTTATGATATGACCACCGTCATACCCGGTTGCAAAATCCTCTTCAGATGGTTCAGGAAATCTTGACCAATAAGTACAGAACCAGAGATGGGGCCGTGAAAGATGCTTGCTCTGATAAATATCAAGCCAGCCATGGAGGATACCGTCCTGGAACTGATCTTTAGACCTTCCAATTGCTCTGTTGATTTCAGGGAGACATAGTACCTTTTTCATTGCTGGATCATATTCCACCAGGTAAATATGGGCATCATACACTCCATGATCCGCCACTGCGGAATAGAACGTACCTGTCGGTTCGTAATAGTCAGACTGGCAATAATTACCCCACCATCCCGATTCATCTTGATTATTATAAACCGCAAGGAATCTAGGTTCGACCGGCACAATTGCGAACTCTATATCAGGAGGGATTTCGGCGATAGTAAATTCCCTGTTTACGTATCGTGCTATGTTTTCCGGGACCTCAAGCATTTTTACATCTCTGTCAACAGCTACCTTGGCTGTATAAAGCATATCCTTCTTATCCATGCGTTCCGCGATTTCCTTGCGCTTAAATTCCTGTTCACACGGTACAACCTGCTCTATCTTCTGTTCAACGTTTTTATGGAGGATACCACGGCATCCGACCCTGACAAATTTAGCCTGCTGTGATGAGTGTATGTTCTGAACAGTATGCTCACAAACTGTCAAAAGTGTTAAAATGATTGAATAAATGATTACAATACTTTTATAAAGGTTACCCATTATCACACCCTTCTGTTATTGTAATGTGACAGAATTATACCATAGTATCATATCAAAATCATGATGACTAATAACTCCGAATTATTCAACCAACAACTTCAAATTATAATATTCGTAAAGTTGAAACAAGGATTTTTCCTGCGGAAGAGTCGAAGTATGTAGGGATACATGTAAGGGATCGCACTAAAGATCACCACCGAGAGACAGCTATCCCCTGTTTAAACCAAAAGGCTTTGAGTTACCCTGCATAGCAACGCAATCGTTCTATCCGAGACAAAATCTCAGCAAATGACTTTGGGAAAGGTCGGGATAATATCCGGAAAGTAATCTGAATAAGCTATCCAGTATAAACAACCATATCCCACCCAAATTTTGACTTTCTACCCCCAAAAGGTATAAAGGTACAGGGCTAAGCTTTTCATGAGCAGAGAAGGTGGGAAATGGGATTGGGGTATTGGACTGGGAAAAGAAGATGAGAGGAGGCATTGGGAAAGAGGTAGCTTGAAAAAACAGTTGCAATTCCTGAAAATTATATCTTAATTTTTAACTGTAAGTGTTCAAAATGTTCTGAAGACATATTGGTTAAAAGCTGATCTTCATCTTTGATAAATAATGTTGTTATACAAGCAACGGAAAGGGATAGAATTATGAAACGCCGAGAATTTGTAAAGAAATCATCAGCAGGCGCCTTAGGGTTAACCGCGTTATATATGTGCGATATCCTGAATGAAGAGGATGCATTTGGTTATCCCACTAGCGGCGGCATGGGTATTGAGGAGGGTGTCTCTATTATAGAAAGAGGGAAAGAAAAAAATATTAGACCTGAAATCAGACCTGAAATTTTAGAAAATCCACGAGCAGTATTTCTCATCGAGACACATGTCGATGCTAAAAAAGATACGAACGGAACCTTTGACGAGGCTGTCCCCCAGATACGGTCGGAGGGAAAAAGGATTGCAAAGCATTTATTTGTTAAAGGCGCGGGAAAAGGCGGTTCAACGTTTATCAAAGGGAATTTCACTGCAAAACCCGAACATGCCTTTTATAGAACATCAGGTGTCTATACCCAGCCGGATTTTATTGTGGGGGTTGTTGACCATTTGCGTGATATCGATAATTCCAATATCATAACGGGTGAAACTGCAACTCCGGCTATCAATCGCCGTCTAGGTAAATTGTACGACGCTTTCGATCCGGCAGGCATTCCCATTATCGAGCCTGGATACAGACGATATGCAGATTACACAAAGGATGAAACAAACTGGTACGACACCAGAAACTCGCTTTTCTGGAAGAAAATCCCCTATTTCCGACCAATCGGCGACAAGGATAACTTCTTGATAAATATTGCCACACTGAAATGCCATTTGACAGGATTGACAACGTTGACGGTGAAAAACTTGCAGGGATGCGTCCTGAAGGGTTACGGTCAGTTCTGTACATCCTGGGACAGTTTTGAAAGGGGTGCAAAAAGGGCAGGTATCAATTTAAAACACTTTCATAAAAACTGGCAGGAACAAATTGAGGCGTCTTTTTTACGGCATCGTGATTCAGGATTCAAGCGATGGGATCCTAATGGAAGTTACAAACGGTACGAGGAAAAAGGAGGATGGGAAGCTTATAGAAAAGCAAAAAAAGACGGGCAAGAGGCATTAAATGAATTCATGCGCGGTGTAGGCGGACTTATGCGATATGAAATGTGGGTACAGCGCGGTTTGGATAATGCCGATGCGATCCGCCCCCAAATTAACATCATTGAGGGCATCATAGGCCTTGACGGAGAGGAACTGAACCGAAATAAAATTGGTGAAGACCAACTGGTTAATACTGTTATCGCCGGGTGTTCACCCTACGAAGTTGATGCCGTCGGTAGTTACGTTATGGGGCATAATCCTCAGGAAATATGGTACACAAGAGTTGCAAAAGAACGCAGACTTGGAGAGTGTGATATAAACAAGATTGATATCTACAAAATACTCGATAATGGAGAAATTGTCCCGATTAAAAATATCTCTGAAATCAAACGTCACCCGCTCGGTCTGAACTGGGCACGACGGAAAGACCCTAACCAGCGGTTGTTCTGGTAAGTATTTGAAAACTGTAGTAAATAGTTATTCAATAATTGCATCTAATCATAAAAACCTAGGTACTGTATATCGTCAGCAGCTTTGGTAGTTTTACCTCTTCAATTTATAAGGTATGCTCTCGGCTGTTACAAGCAGATTATTTTTCTTTTTCCGATTCTCCAGAGTTTTCTTTTTAAGAGTTTTTCTTCTTTTTGAAATTGTCTCTCGTCTCTCAAAATATACTTCATCAGGGGTAACATTTCCCAATGCTTCATGATTATATTTTGAAAAAAAGAATTTGACAAATTTATTTGGAGGGATTTATTTATCCTGTTCAGTTTGGCGAGGCATTTCTCTGTTCTCTCCATGTACTATACTCCTTTTTGTTTCATGAAATATTTTTGCATACATAACACTTATATTTTATTTTGTCACATCCATTCCAAGTGACCCATATCGACCATATCTGTGCGTAGCTTCAATCATGGCAACAAAATTCTCCCCGGGTATACCCTCCATTATACTCGTGGAGGAGCCGAGCACCCATCCCCCTTCGGGAGCAAGCTTGATGCAGTATTCCCGCACTCTCTTCTCAATCTCTTCTTTTGTACCATACGCGAGGAGTACTGTAGGAATATTCCCGACAATGGCCATCTTCCCCGTCCATTTTTTCTTCACTTCGAAAATGTCGTTAGATTCGGGTTCCACCGGATGTACCGCGTTAAATCCTATGTCATAAAGGATGGGCATGATTTCATCCATCTTTCCATCAGTGTGTATGAGAATGAGTTTGCCGAGGTCTTTCGCAGGAGCAATGAGCCGTTTCATGCGATGCGGAAATATTTCTCCGAACATGTCCGGATTAATCATGAGCCCGTTATTGTGACCGATATCATCATTGATCATAACATATGCGATGTCATCGCCATACCGGGCACATATCTCATGCATGACTGTTTCCTGATGCTCGAGAAGTATGCCCATGAGTCTCTCTAGGAACGGCCGATCATCATAGAACATGAGAAATGAATCATTTACTCCGACAGCAAGCATGGCGCTGTCAAAGAAAGAAGTGAAATTTGCGACAATTCCAACCCCGGTTCCCTCAGCGGACCTGAGGTACCGCTCCATATATTGAAACTGGTCTTCCATCGTTATTGGCGGCTCGAGATCATTGAGGTCAGCCCACGTTTTTACCGTACCATCCACATAGTGCTCGGTGCCATTGATAGCGGTTCTGAACACATTGTTCGGCCGCCAGGATAAATTACAGAGTACGGCATCCATACCGAGACGCACCGCAAATTCAACATTATCCTCCGGAGCAACTGAAATTCCCCCGACACGGGCATCTTCCACATCATAATCCAGTTTGTGTCCCAGTACATATTCATACACCGTTTTGCTCGTAACCCAGTTCTCAAGATGAGGTACCCTGTCAGGTTCGCCGTGCCGGAGTGCTGTTATGAGTCGATTGATATCGGGTTTGTCATAATCTGAATAAACCATTGTATTTCCTTTATTTCAAATGTGGTATAATAAAATATTTTAAGTCCTGTCGAGTTTAAACAGCACACGCAGTAGGGGGGGGATCAAAATACACACAAGTTGGGAAAGCTGAATTATCTCGATAGTCGTTTAAAACAATAAATAATTAATCAGCATTGTCAATTCTAAGTACTAATATCACAGTGTGTTAAAGTTAAAATAAATAATTTGTATTATAATCTTATTATATTTACTAAATGTATCTAAAAATCAATGAAATATGTATATATTTTGATAAATTATGTATTTTTTTATCAGTTTTACTAGTTTATTTTACTTTTTTACTATACTTTTTTGCTATTTTTTTATAAATTTCATATGAATACTGAACACTAGTGCCCTTTTATGAAAATTGTCTGGTTTTCATAACTCAGCTCTTATAAACTTATGTAATTCAATATCTGAATGAGAGAATATACAAGCTACCTTTGAAGTAATGTTAACGTGGAAATGAACTACCCCGGCCCAAGGGTCGAGGTATCAATAACATAACTTTTTCCTGGCCCTTTTTATACTTGCTATAAATGTGGATAATAGACGTAAAAATCACTCTTTGTGACGGTCATTCTGAACGAAGTGAAGAATCTCATAGAGACTCTTCGCTATGCTCGGAGTGACAGCGACTCGGAGTATTTTCAACGAACCACCCCGACGCAAGTATCGGGAAATTCTTTCGATTAAAAATACAAAACTCATTACCTATATAGACGGAGGGATATGATGGCATCGATCAATAATTCATTTATCACTAGACGCAGTAGACGCAGTTTTTTAAAGGATGCAACCGTTGCAGCTGCAGGTACGGCGTTTGCTGCAGGAATTATGCCCATTACCTCATCTAATGTCGAAGGTAATGAACGGGCAGTCAACTGGCATAAGGATATTTACCGTCAGCTCTTAATCGATAATCAAACTTTTGGGTCCTATGAGAATATTTTCAGGAATTACGATGTAGAGGCGGCTGCGCAGATCTATGAAGAGATGGGATTTCAGAAAGTGTGTTATTTTGCAAAATGTGCGACAGGATATTCCTATTATCCCACAAAAATAGGTGTGCCGCATCCGGGGCTTGAACGGGACTTCACAGGTGAAATAACAAGAGCACTGAAAAAAAGGGGAATACGGTGCATCGCATATTATTATATAGCGCAGGAGCGTGAGCTTCAAAAAACGCATCCTGATTGGGTATCAACACAGGACTTCAGCGATTGGAATCCGGAAGATATTAAAAAAAGAAAACTTGTTTCAATGTGTCATAATTCGCCATATGTCAAACAGGTCGCAATTCCTCAAATGAAAGAGATTATCGAGCTGTATGATGTAGATGGGTTCTTCCTTGATATTGTTTTGCAACAATATTTTGGGGATAATTGTTATTGTAAATTCTGCCGTGAACTTTATAAAAGGGAAATTGGAGGTGAACTCCCCACCGATGAGAGTGATCCCGGAGTGTTTGCCCTTCGCAGGTTAAAGAACAGGACTCTTGAATCACTCATGGATAATTATAACCGCGAACTCATGGCGGTCAAGCCGGAAATTGCTATTATCACCAATTATGCCTGGATGTCGAGGTACCCTGTCACACCACCAAAGTATATTCAGCATATCACCTGGGACACTCCAACTCCGAAGGTTGGTAATTACTCGTGGAATTTTTCTTTTGAGAGTCGGTATCTTGCTACTTTGACAGATGTTTTGCCGGATGTCACCTGGAGCGTCATGAGTGTCGACGGAGTCAACTGGAATGAGTACTCGCTCCGGGAAACCGAGGCATTCTTGCAGGAATCCGCAACCCTGCTCGCTGCATGTGGTAGGACTTATCTTTCGAATACTTTGTACCCGCACGGCAATCCTGAACCGGCAATCATGAAGGTTTACGGTGATGTAAACCGACGGATAATTGAACTTGAACCTTTTGTAAAAGACTGCCAGCCGATCAAGGATATAGCAGTTCTGCATTCAGCGGATTCAGTATGGTCAAAAGCGCCGTTCATTCCGAGTCCAACATGGGTTGCCAGTCCAGCATATTACCCTGTGAACGGTGCTCACACAGCGCTCATCGAGGGACACGTGCAGATGAATATTCTCAACAGCGGAGTTTTTATCGAGACCATCGATGAATACGGAGCAGTCATTCTTCCAGACCAGCGTATCCTAAGCAAACGGGAATGCGAATCGATACGGCGTTTCGTCAAGAACGGCGGCGCTCTCATTGCGACATGTGAGACGGGCACACGGGATACTGACAATAATCTTCTGGAAAACTTTTCCATTACCGATGTGCTGGGGATTGAATTTATGGAGTCCCGGAAGGCAACGAAATGTTACCTGCGGGTGAGATCAAAAAAAATGCCTTACAGCATACCTGCTATGGATATTTTTACCGGCAGTTCTTGCGTGCATGTGAAAGCAAACACTGCAAAGACACTGCTTGAACTGGTGCCCGCATACGAGGGGGGAATAGCACCTGCCGAAGCACCAATAGGGCCCGGTGTGACCATAAATTCCTATGGAAAAGGGAAAGCTATCTATTGCGCACCTCAGCTATTTTACAAATTTATGGAAGATAATACACCTGTTCTTAGAAAGCTTGCGCTGTGGATGCTGGATCAGGTATATCCAGAGAAATCGCGCACTATTATGCTTGAAAATACACCTGTCAATGTGGAGGTCTTTTACAATCACCGAGGCAGTGAGCGTTTTGTCCATCTGGTAAACTATGCCGGGAACAAACGTGAAAATGGTACGCCTCAGGTACAGGATTTGCCCACCGTGTATGGTATCCGCATACATGTTCGGCTCGATACAAAACCTGTCCGTATTATGTCCGTACCTGATGGGGGAAATATTGAATTTACGTACAGAAGTAGCCGTGTAACATTCGAGGCAGAGCCGCTCGAAATTCACAGTGTCTATAGAATTGAAGTATAATCCTGTATGTCGTCAAAACATTATGGACACTTCAAATTATAAAATATGGTATATATTGAACTGAATCAACTGTTTTCACTTATCCTTAGGCAAACCTTTGAAGAGGCTTCTATGCGTTACATTTTAAAAATATCCTCCAGATGTTCAATTGTTTGTGAACCTGACGATTGACAAATATTCAGGGCAAAACAGAGGATAACCGCTTGTTACTTTAAGAGCTTATATAGTGCCAATAACTTACATTATGTAACCTAATATGAATAGAGATAAACTTATACTCCCCCCGTGACATGGGTTTTGGGTTAAAGCTGCTTTTTTTATATGTATCACTATGGGTGGTAAGGTGAGTGGTGCTTAATTTTCATAATAGCCCACCGAGTCCATTTTTTTGAAATACCTCTTGCGAAACCATTGCTGCATGTTCAATTTACAATATATTCAACAGGTGTGACTTTTGACCGGAAAGAAACATTCCGCATCTTATGCGGATCAATCTAATTATTGTTAGGCGCATTCCTTACCGGGTGAATCTCCGCGAAACAGCAGAGAGGTGATGGATTGTTAGATATCTACGTTGACTCCGATGCTTGTCCAGTTAAGCAGGAAGTCTGCAGAGTAGCGAAGCGGTACCAGATGAATGTTACATTTGTCTCGAATTCACGGATGCGAATTCCCGATCAAGAAGGGGTAAAACTGGTTATCGTTGACGGACAGCTCGACGCGGCTGATGATTTCATCGTCGAGAATGTGACCAAAGATGACATTGTGGTAACGGCAGACATCCCGTTGGCATTTAGGTGCATCAAGAGCGGTGCTCAGGTTATTGGTCCAACAGGGCGCCTCTTTTCCATCGACAACATTGGGGAGGCGTTGGCAACTCGAAATCTCCTGTACGAACTTCGTGAAGCAGGGAGCATAACGGGGGGGCCGCCGTCGTTTCAAAAGCGGGATCGCTCTCGGTTCCTCCAAAGTCTTGACCAAATTGTTCAGAGCATCAAGCGCATCCTCTATCAATGACGCCACTTCCGCCCTCTGGAAAGGATTCAGGTTACGGCGGGCAAGTTGGTTCTCCAATACCAATCTCATTGCCTCTAACTTACCACTAAACGCCCGGAAACGCCCCAGGACGCACGATTACCCTGTGAGACAGCATATACCACTGCTTCTGTCAACATGCCGTAGAATTGACTATTGATTAAGTGTACAAATGCGTGTAAGGAACACCCCTGTTCAACTTCACCTTGACATTTTCCATTATTCGGATAAATTGATGGTATGATGTTCTGAATGACCTTGCTGCGAAAATCGGATTAAAACCATATTTGATATTGATCTGGGGAAATTTCAATTACTCATGAATATGATATAGGGAATATCTATTTAAATACTTTTTATAATACAACTGCCTTCTACGGACTGATAATACAAATCTACTCAATGAAGGAGGGAAAACCTAATGAAATGGAATTCATTGTTTTTAAGTATAATTATAGTACTTTTACCTACGAGAGTTTTTGCACAGCAACCCGACATAACCCTTGAACACAAATCAACAGATTGTGTCTGTCTGTCCGGCAGGATTGATCTTGATAATGATGGTACGCTTGAAATGATACACGTATGGTTTCTAAAAATGGGACGCGGGTTAGGCGGTGAACGATTTATTGTAGAAGTCAATACCTCAACTATGGTATGCACTGGTGACGCACTTAACCAAGAAGTACAAATTGTGGATATCGATTCAACTGACCATTACCTCGAAATTGCTGTTGCCGAACGTGGGCCAAGCTCTGATCATGCGACATCTTACTTTCGCTACGGCGCAGGCAGTCTATGCAAGATCGGAAAGGTTCCATCCTCCCCATGGAAATGGCCGTTAGTAGACGGTTCAGGTTATATCAAGACGGAATGTCGTGGTGAGATTCTTCATACATGGTTTTATCCAAGCACCTACAGAAATAATTCATATGGTGGAAATTTACGGCATGAACAAATAGGCTTTCCGGTAATGAATACTCCGGTCACTCTCAAAGTTGATCTCGAAGTGCTACGGTCACGGCGAGATCGTGAGGTAGTTGGAATTATCAAACAAGGAGAAAAGGCAACATTATTGGAAACAGATAACAGAAGTTGGTGTAAGATCAGATCGGAAAATGGCATTGAAGGGTGGTTTGGAGTTATCGGATACTCTGTTATAGCTGGTACCGGTAAGGAAGGCGGGGAGGTTTTTGATGGGCTTTCATTTGCCGATTAAGATTATTTATGTTATTATGTTTTTTTAAGTTGATAAATTATTGTTATAACAATAGTTGGTTTCCTTAATTAATTCTTTTGTTCTATAACGATACACCCTCCACAAATCTTTGACCTTGCCCCCCAAACTGGAGCAGTTATTATGTGAGACATTACCAAGTAAATGATAACTTCCTACTGAAATGCTTTAATCCGATATATGTGGGCAGGACTGAAGATGTGCCAATATGAGGAAATGGGGATGTTTGTGATTGAAGGAACTAGATAAATTAAAAATTGAATATTCGGAAGGGAGGAAATCAATGAAACATATTTGCATTTGGGCCTTGCTGGTGGTTTTGGCGTTTGCCTCTGCGGAAGGGATAGGAGACCTGTTGCTCGAGGACACCGGTCGCCATGAGCCGGTGGACTACACCTACAACAAACGATTTTCTTTTAGCAATGCCATGCGTCGCCTAAAACAGATCCAAGGCGCACTGAGCAGTTTCCAGAAACTCACAGAGATTTCCAGTGGGAAACTTGACAAAAAAGAATTAGCCAATATTGGCAATACAGGCTGGGAAGATCAAAACTTAGGATTTTATAATTGGGTGCGTTCAGTCGAAGGAACGGTGATGAAACAAAACTATGTAATTCAAAAATTAGAGCTTGAATTATCAAAACTTTGCTTTAAGGAGGGGCAATTGACGGAAAAAGAGCTCGAAAAAAAACAGGAAACATTCGAGCAAACTGAAAAAAAGTTCCAGGAATTTTGGGATTCTTTTAAAGTGATGGATTAAATTCACTGAAAGAAACTACTGGCACAGTATATTCAGGATTATAAAAAAGTATATGAAATCTAATTATTTTATGGTCTATTGTGCCTAACCAGCGGTTGCACCTGATAACTATTCCTCAGGTGACCACTACCGCCTGCAACACCCGAACCAAATATATGCGGACAGGACTGAGGATATATCAGGCAGTCTCTACTTCTACACTCTGAAAGCGAATGGAATTAGTGAGACGAGGAAAATGGTGTTGGTGAAGTAAGAACTTTAACTGAAAGTATCCAGAATGGTTTGATGACATACAGTTGTGGCTGAAATATTATCAGATTATACTTGAACTAATTTTATATAAAATAGATTATATAGTTAATTCACTGCAATATTTTTTAGGTTTGACAATTTTATTTAGGATATATAACTTCTTTAATTGAATTTAATTCCTTTTGCAAGTGATGTGTTGGTATGTCAAATAAAAGACAGGTGTCGATTTCATTTTCGAACCATGCTATATGATTCAATATTTTCTGTTGTGTTTTCTGTTGTGTTTTCTGTTGTGAAAATAATTTTGTTAGAATATCCACTTTTCACCTCACTGTTTGATTAACAGTTTATTAAAAAAGATATAAATAATTGTTTGGTATCACTGTGAGGTTCGAAGGAATTATTATTTTTTTTGGTTTTCCCGAATCACAGTGATACCTATTTACTTTTACTATCGTCAAATTAAGGTGTATAGTTTAGAAAAAATCAAAACATTCATTAACGAGAGAATGATAACGGGGTGGAAGAGCTGCAAGAGCAGATGTGAGTCTTTGCTGGAGTGATTCAAGGCGTGCCATGGTGCGTTCCAATTCGGTGAATTTGCGAATGTACTGCGCACGCCTCGCCTCAATACGTTTATTCATATTATCAATACGTAATTGCAGCGAATCAACCGATGCAAACGATAGTATCAAAAGAATTGTTAAATCTATCATTCCAGAAATCTGATACAGCACTTTTAAAAGCGAATAGGTTCACTGAGACGGGGAAGATGATGTTGGTGAAATAGAAAAGATAGAATCTGAAGAATAACGACTGTGTAACTAACACAAGAAGTAGTACAAAGAGGGGAGGGTAGGTCACATTAGGTTATATAAATTAGGAGATGTTGAACCGGACATGGTTCTTGGTAAATCAATTTATGAATTAAATAATAAATTAATCTTAGCCGCCGGAAATAAAATTACCCCTGGTGTTCTGAAGAAGTTCATTGAAAGAGGATATCATTATATTTACATAGAAGAAGAAGGTACCGAAGAGGTTATTCCTGAGGATATAATATCCTATACTGTTCTTCTTCAGGCTAGTTCAAAACTCGAATTCATTACGAAAGATATTAAGCTTAATAAGTTCCGTAATATTAGTGTTGAAAAAGCTTTGAAACTGATTGAAGAGGAGAGTATTCTAGACACAAATCTATTATTTGATGTACGAAATATTATGGAAGAAATTGTTAATGATATATCGTATTCTGCCCATAAAATCTTGAACACCTTAATACCCAAATCTAAAAGTACTTATTTTGTTGACCATGCAATAAATACAACCATTCTGTCAACACTTATCGGTTATAAATACAGGTTAAAAAAACCAGAGCTCTTAAATCTGGCGATTGGGGCTTTTCTGCATGACATTGGTAAGATTATTGTAGAACAATTAATAGGTCATGATGATAATCAGACTTTTCAGAAACTATATAGAGAGCATTCAACACTAGGGTATATTATGCTGCGGGATAGTAGGGCAATTTCACCAATGGAAAATCAGATTGTTTACCAGCACCACGAGAACCAAGGCGGAACCGGTTTTCCATCAGGACTTATGGGGAAAAATAAACCACCTACAAAATTAGAAGTAAGTGGTGGGAAAGGTCAGATTTTCAGACTCTCAGAAATTTGTTCAGTTGCTAATGCCTACGACCGAATGGTATTGAATCCTTATGACAAAGAGCAATTAACACCTCGTGGTGTTATCAAAAAGCTTATTTCCATGGCGGGAAGTTACTTTAACAAGGATATTGTACGAACTCTTTTTCAAATTGTATCAATTTATCCGGTTGGAGTATATGTAAAAGTTGTTAAATGTGATAATTCATCACTAATTAATTACTATGGTGTTATAGCTGAAGTTAATGAAGATAATCTTAATAAACCTGTAATAATTCTAATCATAAACAACAAGCTAAAAAGGATAAATCCTATTAAGATTGACACATCCCGGTTAGAAAACGTGAAACTGGAATTGATACTATAAAGTATTCAAAATCAATAGTTGGACGAGGAAGATGGTGTTGGTGAAGTAACTGAAAATGGAACATAAACATAATCATTCATGAATTTGATATGAGGAATAGGAGATTGTGAATTGTATAAAGGAAAAAATTGCTGGGAATTCATGAATTGTGGACGCGAGCCTGATGGGATAAATGTACAAGAATTAGGTGTATGTCCTGCTACACAAGATACTTCTTCTGATGGAATAAATGGAGGAAAGAATGCGGGCAGAATTTGTTGGGCTGTAACTGGTACTTTTTGTGGGGGGAAAAAACAAGGTACATTTGTCAAAAAGCTGTCAACCTGTTTGTCTTGTAATTTTTACAAATTGGTGAAAAAAGAATTATCTTATAATTTTATGTTTATGAAACCGAAGAAAAAATAAAAATCTGATTCATCAGGTTTATGAGTACCTGCCACCCTCAAGCGCACAAACCGTGTGTTCAAGGAGGACCACTACCGACCGCAACGCCTGAACCCGGTATATGCGGACAGGATTGAGGATGTGCCGGTGGAGGAAGCGGCGACGAATATTATTTGTAAAAAAAGATTGATTTAAGAAAATAAATATGTTAATATTATGACCAGAATTAATATTAATATAAAGATTCTCATATAATAATATAATAAAGGATATGCTTATAATGGTATGTCGATTTATTGATGAAGTAAAAGAAGTAATCGAAACCAGCCTTCCTTCATCATCCGTAGGCATTTCAAAAGTTATCGAGACAACTTATGATAAGTCATCAAGTGCCAGAGATGTTGCAAAAGCGATCGAAAATGACCCTGCACTCACTGCCAATATTCTGAAAGTAGTAAATTCGGCATACTATGGTACATCCTCAACAGTTACTTCGATTCAAAGAGCGGTTGTAATTATGGGATTTGGAACTATAAAAGAAATGGTCTCATCCATCAGCTTCGCTAGCTGTTTCAGCAATACTGAAGCCAGGGATGGCGATGATCCGACCGGATTATGGTACCATTCGGTCGGTACAGCCAAAGCATGTCAATTTGTAGCCTAAAAAACGAGTGGAGTGCGCCCTGATATAGCTTACCTCGTTGGTCTCCTCCATGATATCGGGAAAATTATTTTGACACTGTACTTCCCCGATCAATTCAAAGGAGTAGTGAATCTGACAGAAGAAAAAAATGCGCGCTTTATTCTTGCCGAGCGCAAATTACTGAAAACGGATCATACGATAATAGGCAGTATGCTCTGCGATATGTGGTCGCTGCCTGTAGACCTTAAATTGTCAATTGAACACCACCATGACCCTGGGGAATGTGAAAAAGAGTACCAAAAACTAGCACGTATCGTTAGATTGGGAGATTACCTTTGTAGAGAAGCGGAAATTGGTTTCCCCGGTGATGAGAAAACTGTACAGCCCTCACCAGCTTCAATGGCCTTGCTTGGGTTAAAACCTGAAAATCGCAAAGAAAATATCGAAGATATTTTAAGCAGACTTGATGCAAGCAAATCTGAAATCGAGAATTTCTTTAATGAGCTCGAATCTAAATAAATTTCCAATAAATGAATAATCAAACCTTAAGATGTTTTGATTCCTATTAACATATCAAAACCCACTCCCGTAAAAATTCATCTATTGACAGATTAGCTGACTTTTTCCATTAGCACGGTCTAAAAACAAATTTTCAATGCTCTGTGCGCCTCACTTGACACCAAATCCGCCCCACCATCATAAGCATTCCCGTGTCCCCGGAGATAAAATTTATAATAGTGTAGGCTAAATACTAATCGATAGAAAAAATGATTATAGAAAAATTCTTTGTAACCTTTTCTTAAAATGCCTGTATTTATATGTGAGAACAGTTACTGAGAACCTGATTAAAAAATATGAAATTTTTCTTCTCAATCTCTCGTCAAATTAATTGAAACAAAGAAATTGAATATCATAAACAATGTAAAGGGGGTATAAAAATGAAATCCAGCATAATCATGATAGCCGCCGGATTGGTTTATTTCATTGCGGCAACTGATTTTCTGGTCGTGCAGTTCGCACCGCTCATGAAAATTGTTGCCTGAGGCATTTCATCTCTCTGGAAAAGGGCGTCCGTTATTGGTACGGGCGCTTTTTTATTTTACCAACCGGTCCAAAGTAGTACCACAGTAGCACCGGGAAAATGGGGCAAAAAATAAGCCAGCAAGAAATACTCACAAGTGACTTTTTTTATTAATATTATATGGAAGAGTGAGAAGGTATAATTTTATAGACCTCCTGACTGCAGTCTGGTGTTCAGAAAATTCATAACATCATAATTTTCAACAGGTTCAGTGTAACCACTTATATTTACATATATTTACTTTGTTTACATTATTTCTATTATTCCCATTATTTCAATTATTCATCGAGAAATTAGTAACAAACATATTATCATGATAAAATAAATTATAATGATGTAATCTGAAATGATTTTATAGCCTTCACTTCTTCCTAACTCTTCATTGGGATATTTTATAAGGTAAAAAGTTAAAGTCAGGAGGCTCAGAATGGTGAAAAAATTTTAAAAGCGTAAATATCTTGCCAAAACATTACATGTGAAAAAGTTGTTTTCATTATCTCGTCCCCTTTCACATATCCATTTTTATGAATTCAATAGTTTCTTTTTCATGTTCTAAATCAACTATAAACTCCCGGACTTTCTGACGAAGTTTTGGAAGCATTAATTCACACGTTCGAGAGTCATAACACTCGTTGAAAATTTCTTCCAGACGTGTGTTTAATTCATCTATGATTTCATACCAGTCGTCAGTATTTGAAATTTCCACAGAACACCCTCGCATGAGATAGTTTTTAATAGCCTTATTTAGTGAGTTATGAGTTCCGATGCTAATACTGTTTTCAACCAAAGTTCAAGAGATTCAGGCATTTGTTGACTTCCACTACCCATGCCACCACCTTTTCCTCCCATACCTCCCGTTCCTTCACGACCACCACCGCCTCTTCTTCCCATGCCACCACGACCACCCATGCCACCACGACCACCCATGCCACCACCTCGTCCTCCCATCTGGTTTCTCATTTGTCTCATATCAATCTTTCCCGTTTCCAATCCAATACCGATCGCCTGGGCTATTTCATTTCCTATTCCACAAGGTTGCAATTCGCTTCTTGCGAGAGGGATTTGTAATTCGTAAACCAGATTTCCTTTGGATACATCCATTTTAACATTGATACCCAGTTCATTTACATCAGAAAGCAACATTGTACTACTCTCATTTTTCCCCGGACCTATGATTTCAATCTCTTTTTGTGACTCTTCAAGCATTTTCTGAAGTTGATCAGAATCTTCATTTCTGACAGGACTTCTACCACTACGCATCATTTGCATACCACTACCTTGCATTCCTATGGGGAAGTGAATACCCAGCGTTTTTTTCTTCCCGCCAGCTGCATCAAACCATAAGGTAAATCCGAGCGCAATGAGCTGTCTCTGCATGTTACGGTCACGTGAAGAAAGTCGGACATACAGGTTAATCTCATCATTCAAAAGACCAATGGTAACATCCTCTTTTTCAAAAAAATATCTGGCATTTTCCCACTCGGCACCATCATCTATGCCGTCGATGGTTATTTCACGGTCACGCCATGTGCTTTGAACTTCGCGCATGCCACAACCAGCAAATACAAAAACAGAGAGAACTACGAAAAACGTCAAGAACATGATTTTGAATTGATACGATTTCATTATTTGGCTCCTTTTTCAAACTGATGATTGTTATGTTTTTATTAATATTAGCCTATTGTATTAACGTTTATGATCAATTGTATCTAAAAAAAACAATATTCTATCGTATTCTATTTTTTCATTGCCATTTTCCAGAACTCTGTGGCTTCCTTTTTGGGAATCCGTGATAAAACAAAATCGAAAACGTCTCTTCTGTGATTATCAATCATATAGCCAATGATTTTATTCTCATTGAAAAGTGTTATTTCAAATTTCAAAGAATTAAGGAGTTCAATCTCTATTGATTCTCCATATGGAACACCCAAAACCGCGTATTTATTTTTAACACAAGAATGCTCAATTGGAAGTATCATACTATCTTTGTAATCACTTTTGAAATGAACGAATCCTTTGTCCTTTCATCTTCAGTTTCATTCATCAATATGACAACTCCTATATTACCTGCATCCTCCCATGCTCCAGAGAAACTTTTTCCAGTGGAGTTGCAAAATCCGGAAAATGCGAACATACCTGATACAATGACAAGGAATGCAATAAAACAATAAACAAGTATTGATATGTTTTTAATTTTTTAATAATTTTAGCAGATTGCACCAGATGAATTGGAAATGCATTTTCTTATCTTTCTTTAAATTGTTTATTAATTTGAATA